>DASWHH010000161.1:0-3555 GCA_036398295.1 bacterium | reverse complement strand
TCGCGTTATTTGCATATCTGGTCAGTATTTCCCGGAGACAGAAGCGAGTCATCGCGGAACTGCGCGCCCTGACAACCCCACAATCGTGATGGACTAAAAAAAGGGCACAGTCTCAATGAAACTAACTGTGCCCTTTCTCTGATCCTTCAGAAAATAAAACGGATGGTGTCGCGATACAGCCGCTTTATTTTGTGCGTCCCTGCGAATCTTTGACGGGAGCGCCTCCCAAATCCAATCGCATACTAATACAATTTTAGGTCAATGTCAAGCGAAAAATTGTTAATTTATGACAATAAATTGCGAATTCCGACTATTTGTGGGTAGAAAATCGGCTTACTCGTTCGGATTTGGCGGATTTGACTCGGTAGGGTTTGACCGTACGGTTAGCGAAACGGCCACCTCAGTTGGGTGCAGCCTGCCGCGGAGTCGATTGTACAGATCGAGACTCAATCGAATGGCTAATAGCAGGAGCACCGGGAAGAGCATGACTCCCACAATGAACCAGATCGAATTCACATACTCCCGGCCAAAGTATCCCAAAAGAAAGTATCTTGGAATTCGACCAATCACTCCCGCCAGCACGTAGCCTGCCCGTGAGTACCGGCTGGTGATGGCATAGATGCGCAGCGGCTCGGAGGGAATGGGCAAAAACGAGGCGAAGGTTAAGATGAAAAATCTGTTGCGGTCAAACAACGGGGCGGCGGTTTGGTAAAGCCAGGAGTTTTTGAAGTTCGCCACTTTTTGGAATTTGAAAAGCAGTGTGAAAAACAAATACTCGAATAAATATGCCAACACCGTGCCGGCTCCAGCAACCAGGCTCACGGCAAATGGGTCGTTATTTTTGACCGCGCCCAAAACCAGCAAGTTGGCAGGAAGCGGGAAGAATGCGGTTGAAAAACTTATCAAAACAAACAAGCCGGTCAGACCGAAAACCTGTGTCGTCGATTCCGAAATCAGTTTCTGGTTCACAAAATACCAGTAGACACCGAACACAACTAAGGCGGCAAGAGTCTTGATAAGGGCGCCGAGGCTAATTTTGAATTTCTTCACGAGCCGAATATACGAACCATGATCCTGGCACGCAAGCCTTAAAATGAAAACGGCCATTGAATTGAAATCAGTGGCCGTTTCGCGTTGAAGTCGTTAGCGTTTATTTCATGGCATGGACCGTTGGCAAGCTATTGAATGTCGCCGCCGCGCCATTGCTCGTCGTGTGACTGTGACCATTTCCGTTTGCCGGTTCATCCTGAATTACGGTTAACGTGTGCGACAGCGTCGGCAAATCCACGTTATGGCCGCCCGCATAGATCTTGTGACGGCCGCGCATTTTGAACCACTCCGCGGTGGTGGAGGTCATGTGCATGTTCTCGATAATTTGTCTCCAGCCCACACCGGTGTTATAGGCGCAGAACGATATTTCGCCTTCCTGAGTCCCGTAGGGAATGACGCACATTTCAGTGCGGCGGAAATCGTAAACCCACAGATCCTGGAACCACATGCCGCCCACCCACAGCGGGAACCATTCGTTTTTCTTTCGTTCACGTGGATCGGCGATGTACTCACCGGTTACGGCGCCACCCGAGTGCATATCGAATTGACGAACCATTTCCCGCAGACTGAAGCCCGCCGGCGCTTTGTCGGGAATGTAGTTGCGGGCGAACGCCATGGCCGCCTGGGTGGCGGTCAATTTCCTGGCGCGCGCCGAGTCGGAAATGGTGATGATGTCTTTGAAGAACTGTTCCATGTTGAAGAATTCGGAAATGGGTGCCCAGGCGCCGGTGCGTTTGTTCACCATCAAAATGGTGGCGATGCCGCAGTTCGGGTGGCACGAGCAGTTCAAACCGCCCCATTCGGTGTTGGGACCGTTCATCATATCTACCACCGCGGTGAACGCGCTCAATGATGAGAGCGGGAACCAATCCCGCAACGGCTCGGAAAAGCCCATGGTCTTTTTTACATCGTGCGCCAGGTGCGAGAGGGTGTAGCGCTGGCGCTTGCGGCGTTCATCGCTGATGTCTTCGTCGCGGCCGGTGAACGACACCGGTTGGAAGCTGATGGCGCTGACTTTGTCGGAATTTTCCATCACAAATTTAATGATCGGCCCGACTTGATCATTGTTGATGCCGTTGACAAGGGTCACCACCAGGGTGATACTGATGCCCGCCTTCGCCATGTTTTCGATCGCCTGCAGTTTGACATCGAAGAAGTTACCGATGCGGCGGTGGGAATTCGCCAGGTTACCGACGCCGTCGAATTGCAGATAAGCGGTGTTCAGGGAAGCGTCATAAGCCTCGAATGCGAAATCGGGATCCTGCGCGAAGCGGATGCCGTTGGTGGCCGCCATGTTGGCGTAGTAACCTATTTCTTTGGCATAGCGCATAATGGGCATAAAAGTGGGCGCAACCGTAGGTTCGCCGCCGGAAAACAGCAGCGCCAGTTGCCGTTTAGGTTTGAAGGAAATTGAACGATCGAGGATTTCTTTCAGATCGTCCAGCGTCGGTTCATGCACATAGCCCACCTGGTTGGCATCCATGAAGCAGGGATTGCACATCATATTGCAGCGATTGGTGAGGTCGATGGTCATCACTGAGCCGCGGCCATATTTGATAGATGAGCTGCCGTGGCGATGAACCAGATCGTCGCCAACGGTTTTGAAATCGCGGCCCGGGAAGAGGTTTTCGATGCGTTTGGTAAACTCGGCGTCGATGGATATGGTATCCTCAAACTGGCCGTGAGCTTCGCAGGTTTTTCTCATCAGAATCTTGCCGCCTTCTTCAACTATCATGGCTTTGATCTCGCCCGGATGTTCCGACACTAAGTCCTGCAGGCTGCGTTCCCCGCGAATAATCGCATCCCGGACTTCCTGCACGCATTTGGGACAAAGGGAATCGGTTTCGCGGGGGAACCCCAGGATTGGTTTGGAGCGCTCGTGGCTCTTAAGCAAAGGACGCGGCGCCCATTTGGGTTGAAACGGCTTGCCTTCAGGCAGACGCATGTTGACCGCCTGGAAAGATTTCCACGCGATATCCGCGGCTTTAACGAGGGCTTTCTCTGCACGACGACTGATAGCCATTGTTGCCTCCTTCCGATTTTTGATCGTCAAATTTGTTTGTCGAATCGGTAGATCTGCACTTTCTTGATCAAACGCCCTGACCCATTCAGGCCTTCCTTTAAAGAACTTCAATGAGCTAAGAGGAGAATTTGTCGAATTGAAGAATTAAGTTCCTGCGCGAGCCCGGCCAGAGGTTGCGGTGCGATTAGAACTTTTGCTGTGGGGCTAGCGAAGAGTTACTGGCTGGGAAGAGGTCAAGTGGTCAGTCATCTCCCTCTTAGGTTTCTCTTTCCAATTTTGTATTCTCGCTATTTCTAAACTACAATCACGTAGTTTTTTCCTGCATGAAAATTAGGTGATGTTAGTAAGAAAATAATAAATAAGCAAGTATAGTATCAGTTACCAAAACAAAAAAGTCCACAGTGTTGTGGACTTTTCTCATGCACCTGGTGCGTCGTCAGGGAGTCGAACCCCGAACCTTGGGCTTAAGAGGCCCCTGCTCT
>DASWHH010000160.1:0-6349 GCA_036398295.1 bacterium | reverse complement strand
TGTCCGAATCGCATCTGAACATCCCCCATCCGGAAGCGGCGAAGCGGCGATTTGTTTTGCTGGCGCTAAACGAAATCGCCACGGATTTTGAGGCCCCGCCGCATTTTCATAAAATTTCACATCTGCTGGCAAAGATTTCGGATCCGGGACGAGTCGAACTTTTCCTGCCAAAAGAAGAATATGTCATTAACTGACGACGAGGCTGGCTTTGCGTCTGCAGTATATTGCAATTGAAGGAGTGATCGGGGTCGGCAAGACCAGCCTGGCCACGCTTTTAGCCGACCATTTCGGCGGCAGGTTGTTGGTGGAGAAATTTGACGAGAATCCCTTTTTGAAAGATTTTTATCAAGAGCCGCGACAATTTGCTTTCCCAACCCAGTTATTTTTTTTGTTAAGCCGATACCGCCAACAGCAGGAAATTCCGCAGCGCGATCTGTTTCACGACATCCTGATCACAGATTATGTTTTTGCCAAGGATCGAATTTTCGCTTCCTTGAATCTGGAAGATCGAGAACTGTTTCTTTATGACAAAGTCGCTTCGTTGTTGGAACAAGGCATCACCCATCCGGACCTGGTGCTCTATCTGCAATCCAGCACCGACCGCTTGCTGCACAACATCCGCATCCGCAACCGTGATTTCGAACGCAGTATGACCGAGGAATACATTCGCGCACTCAATGAGGCTTACAACCGGTTCTTCTTTAATTACGATGACTCGCCGCTGTTGATTATCAATGCTACCAAAATTGACTTTGTTAACAACAAAGAAGATTTTGAAGAACTAATCGAACAAATCCAGCGGCCCATTTCCGGCACTGAGTATTACTCACCACTAAAGTAGAGATGCGATGTTTTTCATTAGACTGTTGCTGTACGGAATAATTTTTTACCTGGCGTACAAAATATTGCGAGCCTTGCTGCACGGGCGCAGCGCGCCTCATTCTGAAGTCCGCGGTAAGAGCGAAAGCAAGCCGACATTGGATTTGCGCAACCAGGATGTTGAGGACATTGATTTCAAAGAAATAAAGGAATGAAAGTTCGGCCCATCGCATGGCAGACAAGTCCTCTCTTCGTGCTTTTGCTTGCCACCTATCTTGCGCCCGTGCCGGCGACCGCTGGCGGCTCTGATTTTCACCATCAGTTATCCATGAGCTCGCGCGAAGATTCTGCCCGGGCTAAAACACCGCGCAAAAAATCCCCGAACGGCGCGATGTTGCGTTCACTGCTTTTTCCCGGCTGGGGCCAGTTGTATAATCATCAGCCAATCAAAGCCGTTCTGGTCTTGGCGGCGCAGGGTACTCTCGTCGGGATGGCGGTTCATTATAACAATCGCGCCAAACGGAGCTTGACGGATTCCGACGCTCACGAATTTTATGTTGATAAACGTAACCAGACGTTTTGGTTCATGGGCGGGGTCACGCTTTTGAGCATGCTGGATGCCTACATCGATGCCTATTTGTTCGATTTTGACGCCGGTCCGGACCTGGCTCTGCAAGCGGGTGTCTTAAGCAATCAAACCAGCCCACCGGCCCTGGGCATTTCACTGCGAGCAAGTTTCTAATTCGCTGCGAATTCGTTTACGATCATTTCATCAACGGAGGGAGAAATCATAATGACTGCCAACGCCGATCGCGGTACCTGGTCTTCGAAAATGGGATTTATTTTAGCCGGTGCGGGTTCGGCCATTGGGCTCGGCAACATCTGGCGGTTTCCGATGATCACCGGCCAGTATGGCGGTGCAGCTTTTGTGATGGTATATTTAGGCAGCGTATTCCTGCTATCACTCGCGGTTCTCATTGCTGAATTGTCCCTGGGGCGAGCCACCCAGCGAAACCCCGTTGGCATGTACAACGCGCTGGCTCCGGGAACAGCTTGGAAACTATTTGGAGTTCTTGGCGTGCTGACAGGTTGGGGCATATCCTCGTTTTACAGTGTTGTTGCCGGATGGACATTCGGATATATTTTCAAGACCGCTGCCGGCGCATTTAACAATCTCGGTCCGGATGAAATTGCCAGTGCCTTCACTAATTTTATTTCAAACCCGGTTGCGTCGATCGGGCTTCATGCCGTCTTCATGTGCCTTACCATGTTGATTCTCTTTGGCGGCGTCAAAGAAGGCATCGAGCGCTGGTCCAAAATTTTGATGCCATTGCTGTTTTTCATTCTGATTTTTTTGGTGGTGCGGTCCGTCACGCTTGATGGGGCTGAAAAAGGTCTGTCGTTCTATCTCCTACCGCAATGGGACCATCTGTCGCTCCGCGGTGTCGCCGCTGCCATCGGGCAAGCGTTCTTCTCGCTCAGCATCGGCATGGGAACCATGATCACCTATGGCAGCTATCTATCGAAAAAGGAAAATCTTATATCTTCGGCGAGATGGGTGGCGGTGCTCGATACTTCCGTAGCGCTATTGGCTGGATTGGCGATTATGCCCGCTATTTTCGCATTTGGGTTGGATCCCCAAATTGGCGCCGGACTCATTTTTGTCGTGCTGCCGAATGTGTTTAACGAAATCTTTTTGGGAAACCTCTTTGGCACCGGCTTCTTCATTTTGCTCGCCATTGCAGCGATCACCTCGTTAATTTCTATCGTAGAGGTTCCGGCAGCCTACTTCATCGATGAGCTCAAGATGTCGCGGAAGAAAGCGGTTACAATTTCGGGCGGCGGGGCGTTTCTGGCGGGCATTCCGGCCGCGCTCAACGGCAACTTCCTGGATTGGATGAACATCATTTTCGGGCAGTATTCGCTCATCATTGGCTCGTTGGGGGTATCGTTGTTCGTGGGTTGGAAATGGGGAACCGCCAAGGTCGCCGCAGAACTTCGCGCCGGTAATCCCAATTTTAAAAGCGACAAGACGTACGCTTTCTTCATTCGATTTTTTGCGCCGGTATGCATTACGTTGCTGCTTATCTTCGTCGTGGCATTTCCGGGTTTGTTTTAGTGGGGTGACTTTTTGAATTTCCTAAATCGAAACCGGACCTGGGTGATTCTTCTGATTGTAACCGCTGCCGTTGAAGTCAGGGCAGCCCGCCCGGTTTCTTCACCCGCGGTTTGCCCGCAGGATAGTATCGCGTCACCCGTGGTTCGCGATGCGTGGCTGGCGCAGGACAAGGCGCAGCATTTTGTCGTTAGCGCACTGCTGGCCGGATTCGGATTCGCGATTTTGCGCGAGCCGCTCCAACGATCGGAAAAGCAGTCGTTCTATTTGAGCGGCGGCCTGGCTTTGAGTATCGGCATAGGAAAAGAGGTTTATGATCTAAAAAAACCGAAGGGCCACGCGAGTTTCAAAGATCTCGTGGCGGATATTTTAGGAATCGGGGCCACCCTTTTGTTGATAAAAGTCATTTAATTTTGAGAACCACAAAGGCACAAAGTTCACAAAGAAAATGTTTGAGAGATTCTTGAGATTCCAATTGTGTGACTTTTTCATTAGGAAACTTTGTGTGCTTTGTGTCTTCGTGGTCAATTCACTTGCATTATGAAAAACGATCTCGATAAACCCCGCGCCAACTGCGGTGTGATCGGCGTCTTCGGCCACCCCGACGCCGCCTTCTTTGCCTACCAGGGTTTGTACGCGCTGCAGCATCGCGGGCAGGAAAGCTCCGGCATCGTTTCCAGCGATGGCAAGTCCATTTACCGGCACATCGGGATGGGACTCGTGATCGACGCCTTTGCGGATGTCGCGATTCTAAAGAGCCTCAAGGGCCACCTGGCCGTCGGGCACAATCGCTATTCCACCACCGGTTCCACCATGATTCACAATGCCCAACCGTTTTTGGTCAACTTCAAAGATGGCCCGCTGGCGATTTCCCATAACGGCAATTTTGTCAATGCGCGATCGGTGCGCATGAACCTGGTGGATGAGGGTTCGATTTTCCAAACCACCACGGATACCGAGGTCGTCCTTCATCTCATGGCCCGTTCGAAAAAACCCGACATCGTCGAAAAAATCCAGGACGCCTTCTCTTTTCTGCAGGGCGCCTACTCGATGGTGCTGCTCACTCGCGATAGCATCATTGGCGTGCGCGATCCCCGCGGCTGGCGGCCGCTCTGTCTCGGCAAAAAGGACGACGCCTACTTTATCGTGTCGGAATCCTGCGCGCTGGACCTGGTTGGCGCCGAGTACCTGCGCGAAATCGAAGCCGGTGAAATTTTGGTGGTCAACGAAAAAGGCATGCACTCGCACCGCCTATTCGAAGAGGCAGAACGGCGCGCCTGCATTTTCGAATATGTTTACTTTTCCCGGCCAGACAGTAAGATTTTCAATGAGAACGTGGACAAGGCGCGCCGCAAGCTGGGCAAAAACCTGGCGCTGGAACACCCCGTCGATGCCGACATCGTGATCGCGGTGCCCGACTCCTCGAACACCGCTGCTCTCGGCTTTGCCCGCCGCTCGGGACTTAAGTTCGAGATCGGGCTCATTCGCAATCATTACGTGGGCCGCACCTTCATTCACCCGGAACAGACCGATCGCGATTTCAAAGTACGAGTGAAGTTTAACCCGATCGAGGGCGTGCTCAAAGATCGCCGGGTCGTCATCGTCGATGACTCCATCGTGCGCGGCACGACATTGAAGCAGCTCGTCAAAATGTTGCGACGCGCCGGCGCGAAAGAAGTGCACGTCCGGGTCAGCTCGCCGCCCATCATCTCGCCATGTTTTTACGGCATGGATTTCCCTACCAAGGAAGAGTTGATTGCCTCCACCAAAACCGTTGAGGAAATCAAGGACCATCTCGGGGTGGAAAGCTTAGGCTATCTCTCTCTCGAAGGCATGGTCAGCGCGGTTTCGGAGAGTCAGAAAGGCTTCTGCACCGCCTGTTTCACCGGAAAATATCCGTTGCTTCCTGAAGAGGGCATGAACAAACTGCAATTAGAACAACCCTAACATTTCCTGAAGGCCTATGAAAAACCTGTTAAAACCACTCGATTACTTCTTCGTCATGCGCCCGGTGCAGTTTTACGCGGTTTGGGCGGTCTTTCTCGCCGGTTTTTTTGTGCAAAACAAATTTGGCGTGGCCGCCACATCAGTTGGAGTGAATCACAATGCGGCCGACGTCAACGAAGCCAACCTGCTCTGGGTTGGCCTGGGTTTGACGTTACTCATGGCCGCAGTTTTTGTTGTGCATCAGGTTATGGCGCGCGATAACGACACCAAGGATAAGGCGAATTTAGTTGCCCAGGGCAACGTCACACCAAGAAGGGCCCTAATTGAATCGGCGATCCTGCTGGTGGCCGGTCTAACTATCGGATTTGTGGTTTCTTTGAAAATCGGCTTGCTTTTCCTTGTCCTGCTGTTTCTTACCGGTTTGCTCTATAATTTTAAGCCCTTTCGCTGGAAAGACAAACCGCTGCTAAGCCTGACCAGCTCTGTGTTGGGCGCGTTGTTGATTTTTGGCGCCGGTTGGATCATTCGCGGCGCAATTAATTTCGACACCGCCATTCACGCTCTCCCGTACTTGTGCTTCGTAGCGGCACTTTTTTCTTACACCCGCCTTGCTGAAATAACGGACGAGGAGTTCCGGAAAAAATCGCCTGCCCAAAAAAATGAATTTCAGTACACAATCTATTTTGGGTTGACGCTGCAGGTGGCGGCGACGGTCGCGGGTTTCCTCTTAAAGGATGAAATGATTTTTTACACCGCATTTTTTGCGATACCTTTTTTTGGGTGGGCTGCGGCAAAGATGAAAATGCAAGACCTGCATCGCGCGGTCGGATATTCCATACTCTTGATAACCCTCGCAGTACTAATCAAATTCCAGGTTGAGAACGGTTCGCTCATCTTGTTTGGGGTGATGGCCGCGCTATATGTGACTTGCAGATTATATTACCGATTTCGTTTCGGTCTTGATTACCCAAGAATAGGGGCTTAGCCTGCGCGTGATGGGGAAACCATGATTGGCGTAATCAATGATCGTTGCGACTTCTGCGGCGCTTGCGTTGCCGTCTGCCCGGTAGACTGCATTGATTTGTACGAAGCTCGACTGGTCGTCAACCAGACGTGCATCGATTGCATGTTATGTGTCTGGATCTGTCCTGTGGAAACTTTGGCGCCGCTGAACGCGATTGAGGAAGCATCATGCGCGACAACTACGACTGCATAGTGGTAGGCGGAGGGCCGGCCGGAGCGTGGGCCGCCAGGCACGCCGCGGAGAATGGCGCCAGCGTTTTGTTGCTGGAAAAAGATCGCGAGGTGGGTATTCCGGTGCGTTGCGCCGAGGCTGTTGGCGAAGCGGGATTCAAAACGGTGATCGATCCCGATCCGCGATGGATTTCGGCGGTCATCGCCGGCGCGGTACTGATCGCGCCCGGCGGCCGGGAGGTGGTGGTGGAGAGTGCGGCTACCCGGGGCTAC
>DASWHH010000159.1:0-2724 GCA_036398295.1 bacterium | reverse complement strand
GCATGCTTCGAAAGTGGACTGTGACGAGGCAATTCTAAATGAAGCCAACGACAATCTCGAGTTGATTGGCAACGTCAAGGTGCTGTCCGACAAAGGTGTGAATGTCACCACAACGAAGCTTTACTGGAACGAACAGCTGTGCAAGATTACGTCGAGCGAAGTGGTGCGGGTCATCACCGCCGACAAAGACACGATTTTTGGCGTCGGGTTCGAGTCGGAAAAGTCGCTTGACAACTGGACCATTCTCAAGCCCTGGGGGGTAACCCAAAAGAAAC
Organism: bacterium; assembly: GCA_036398295.1. GTDB lineage: Bacteria > Zhuqueibacterota > Zhuqueibacteria > Oceanimicrobiales > Oceanimicrobiaceae > DASWHH01. The sequence continues at coordinate 2,449 of DASWHH010000159.1, read as the reverse complement.
TGAACCTGAAGTTGACGGAGCCCTCAAAAGATAGTACGGATGAGAAGAATTGAATTTATTAGAATCGCCGCGGTGGTTGGACTGACATCTTTTGCCATCGCCCAGGACACGAATGAGCGCTTGCGGTTGATTCACGCCGACCTGCTGAAACGGGAGACTATCGATGGCCAGGCTTATCAGAAACTTCAGGGTAACGTAGAGTTTCAGCAGGGCAAGACCAACATCAAATGTGATTTAGCCACACAGATTTTTGAGCGGGATCCAGCGGCGCTGATCGGGCACGTAAAGATCGTTGATGATACCCGGCAACTTTTTGCCGACACCGTCTATTTTTATCAGCAGCAGCGTAAACAGATCGCGCGCGGTCATGTGATCAGCATAACGGAGGCGGATACGACCCGGGCAGACTGCATCAGCTATTTTGAAAAAGAAGACAAGGTCGTTTCGGAAAAAAATGTCCGTATCTCCAATGTCAGAGACCGCAGCGTGGTGCGCGGCGGGCTGGCGGAATATTTTCGCAAGCAAAAATACGGAAAAGTTCTGATGGACCCGGTGATGACCAAACTCGACAGCTCGGGTAAAATAGCGATGACCATCACCGGGGATTCGATGGAAGTGCTGGAAGGCGGAAAGCGGCTGTTGGTTAAAGGCAACGTTACAATTCGCCAGCAGGCGACGGATGCCGCCTGCGGCAAACTGGATTATTTCAAAGACGAGGAGCGCTCAGTATTGACGCAACAGCCGTCAGTCGTGCATTCGAACCAACACATTAGCGGTGATACGCTTGTTCTCTATCTTGAGGACTCGCAACTAGCGCGGGCGCTTGTAACCGGCAACGCGCTGGCGACCTCAGATGCCGATACTTTGAACAAAGGTCGCTGGGTCAACAAACTCACCGGCCAAACCATGGATTTCTATTTCAGCGACAAAAAGCTACTGCGCGCCGTTATCGAGAATCAGGCAACCAGCCTTTATCATGTGATTGAAAAAAAACAATACAAAGGCGTGAACGAGGTGTCGGGAGATCGCATTGAAGTCTATTTAAAAGATGGCGCCGTGCAGCGTGTCAAAGTGACCAGCGATCCGGAGTTTTCAAACGGAAAATATTCCCCGCCCAAAGGCTGAAACCGCGACGAGATGGATTCCGGCATGATCAGGACAGATGGACTCGTCAAGGTCTACAAAAGACGGAAAGTTGTTAACGGCGTTAGCATCAACGTTGTGCAGGGTGAAATCGTGGGGCTGCTCGGTCCTAACGGTGCCGGCAAGACGACGACCTTTCATATGATAACCGGAATGATTCGTCCCACCAACGGCCGAATTTTCCTGGGCGAGCGCGATATCACCACGTTGCCGATGTACAAGCGGGCGCGCTTGGGGATTGGTTATCTGTCGCAGGAGCCATCGATTTTTAGAAGATTGACGGTAGAGCAGAATATTCTGGCGATTTTGGAAACATTGGACATTTCAAAGCCAGAACGTGGTCAGCGACTGCAGTCTCTGCTGGATGAACTCAACCTGACGCCGCTGGCCAGACAAAAAGCTTATAGCCTTTCGGGCGGTGAGCGTCGACGAGTCGAGATTACCCGCGCACTGGTGACGAATCCGAAGTTCATTTTGCTCGATGAGCCGTTCGTCGGCGTGGATCCGATCGCCGTGGAGGAAATTCAAAATATCGTGCAACGACTTAAAGCGAAAGGCATCGGCGTATTGATCACGGATCACAATGTTCATGAGACCTTGTCAATAACCGATCGTGCCTACCTGCTTTATGACGGCGTGATCCTCAAGTCCGGCCCGGCACATTTTTTGGCCACGGACCCGGCGGCGCTAAAATTATATTTTGGCGAGAAATTTAAATTGAATCGGTAAAAGATTTTGTTATATTAGGAAGCTGCGGAGATCCGCAGAATAACGTGGAATTTTGAGTTATGCCAAATTTAGTACAACGACTAAGCCTGCAGTTGAAACAGTCACCGCAACAGGTACTGCTTTCTTCTCTTTTACAACTCCCGATTTTGAGTTTGGAACAGAAGATCAAAATGGAACTTGAAATGAACCCGTTATTGGAACTTGACGAGGTTCTGGAAGCGGAGCTGTCCGAGGAAATGGAAGAAACATCAGATACGACGTTGGAAGTGGACAGCAATGACAAGGAAACGGATGGCGACAGCGAGAAAGAAGACGACGCCCTAGATGATTTCGAGAAGGAGGAAGTGGACTGGGACAGCATTCTCAACGACGAAGATAATTATGAATTCAAAATGCCGAGAGAGGATAACTCAGAAGTATTCGAGCGCCCGGAAGTCGCGCAAACGACTCTTCCCGAACACCTGCTTAGCCAGCTGCACATGACCACTTTATCTGAAAAGGAAATGGTAATTGGCGAGTACATCATCTGGAGTATTAACGAAGATGGCTACTTAACTTACACGCTTGAAACCATCTC
>DASWHH010000158.1:0-3820 GCA_036398295.1 bacterium | reverse complement strand
CCAAAAAGCTGAGTAATGGGATATCCGCATTCACAAATCTCCCAATGACGACAACTGTTCCGGCGTACTTTGACAGATCGTAAAGATAACCAGCTAATTTCTCGTTTCGTAATTTGTTTTTGCCCATCATCCCTTCCTCCTCCCAAGAATAAACAATTTTCACAAACTTTCAACTACATTCTCGAATCCATTCCCGCGGATGCGCACATCCCCAACTCGTTCTGTGATTTCCAAGCCGTCAAAATAATTCAACAGGGGCATAGCGTACTTGCGGCTGGTCCCACCCAGAATATCTTTAAACTGGCTGACGCTGAGTTCTTCATTGTTTTTGAAAAAGGTGATGAGTCGCTCCCTGGCTTCGCCGACGCGATTGGTGTGAAAATAAATATCGCCTTCGACATGAATGATCTGCTCCACAGCAATCATAAAGTCGAGCACCTCGGAAATGGCGGCGGCTTTGGCCGACAATTTTTCCGCCAATTCAGCTGCCGATGAGGTGGCGAACGCCTCGTCAAGAAGTAGCCGCTCAATTTTTTGGCGCAGCTCGTCCAGCTGCGGAGAGAGCTGCACGCGATGTTCGCTCAAACTGATGAGTCCTGAATTCTCTTTTAGGACTCCGTGATTGATCAAATTGTCCAGGCCGTAATCCAGCAACTCAGCGGCGAATGCTGTTTGTAAACCTTTGGTGATGACCGCTTTTTGGAATCCCAATTTGGTTGGAGTTTTTTCGTGTAGGGCGGCGAGCGCACTCTGAATTTCCCTTTGCAGCCGATGGCAAACATCTGTATGAACCACAGCCGTGTGCCCCGATTTTTTTAGGAGAATCACTTTTCCATTTTGTTCCATCTCCTCCAAAAGCTGATTGACCGCTTCTCTGGCCATCCCCAGGTCGGAGCTAACCTGTTCGACAGTTATTAAAGTAGATTGGGAACGGAGGGTGCCCTCCAGAGCTTCCAACGGATTTTCTTTTTCCAATTCGAGCAGCATTTCCAATAAGTGAGCGTCGGCGATTTGGCGGGGTTCCGGATTGGCATCCAAAATGACACCGCCGCCAATGGTGGTCGTCGGGGAGTACTGGCGAATGACATAAGCATCGAGGCGACGGACCACTGCCGGCTTTTCGAGATAGAAGCGGGCATAGCCACCGTTGCCGGGCATGATTTGAGACCCGCCGATAAGCGACACGCGCGCCATCACTTCGTTGGTGCCAAAATGAAGCCGCAGGCGCGTCCTGGATTTCAGCGGTCGTGGCGCTGATTTCAATAACTGCAAGCTCGCGTCGAGCCGCAGGGATGGATGGGCGTAGTTGGGTTCGGCCAACACATGACCGCGCGCGATGGCGTCTCTCTCGATGCCTTGCAGATTGATGGCGGCACGGGCACCGGTTGTCACCTGTCCGACTGATTTACCCTGACTCTGCAACCCGCGGATTTTCACGAGCAATTTCGGCGGCAGCAGCTCAAGGTTGTCCCCAACCTTCGCCCGTCCCGACAGCACCGAACCCGTCACCACCGTGCCGAATCCCTTCATGGTGAACGCCCGGTCGATGGGCATCCAGAAAATGCCTTTATCCGGCTTGGGTCGCAGTTCGGCGAATTGCTGTTCCATAACCACTCGTAGCTCAGCGACGCCCACGCCGGTAGTAGACGACACCGCCACCAGCGCGGCGTTTTCCAGGAACGAACCGCTAACGAATTTGCGAATGTCTTCTTTGATCAAATTGAGCCAATCGCCATCCACCAGGTCGGCTTTGGTGATGACGATAATGCCGCGTTGAACCTGCAAAATCTTGAGGATGTCGAGGTGTTCGCGGGTTTGCGGCATGATGCCGTCGTCCGCAGCGATGACGAACAACACCAGGTCGATGGTGCTGACGCCGGCCACCATGTTGCGCACAAATTTCTCGTGGCCGGGCACATCGATGATGGTCGCTCGTTCATCGAGGTGGGCAAATCCCAGGTCGATGGTGAGGCCGCGTTCTTTTTCTTCTTTCAGGCGATCGGTGTCCACACCGGTTATGGCCTTCACCAGCGCGGTTTTGCCGTGGTCGATGTGGCCAGCGGTGCCGAGGATGATATGCGGCAAAGTGGGAGGCTCCGTTTTTTAGTTGGCAGTAGGCAGTAAACAGTAGGCAGTAGGCAGTAAGCAGTTGGCTACTCACCAATGACTACTGACCAATGACTATTTGACCCTTGACTTCCCAAACAATCCTTCGTTCAACGCTACCAGCACCTGCGGCTTGAGATCGGTGCGAACCAAAATCGAAATATTATGTGAGCTGCCGCCGTAGGAGATCATCCGTATCGGAAAATCTTTCAATGCCAGGAACAACCGTGAGGCGATGCCGGTGTTTTCAGCTAAGAATTTTCCCACCACGCAAATGATGGTTTGCTCGTGATCGACCTCCACCGCGCCAAATTGCTTTAGCTCCGCAACGATGTCGCGCAGATATTGCGGATTGTCGATGGTGAGCGATACCGCTACTTCGGCGGTGGTGATCATGTCGATGGGCGTTTTATAGCGCTCGAAAACTTCGAACACTCGCCGCAGAAAGCCATACGCCAGGAACATGCGCGAGGATTTGATGTTGATGGCGGTGATGCCGTCCTTTGCCGCCACCGCTTTGATGTCGCCTTCGCCGGTTTTGTCCGCGATGAGCGTGCCGGATGCCGAGGGCTCCATGGTGTTCAGCAGTCGCACCGGGACGTTGAACATCTTTGCGGGCTGTACGCTGGCGGGGTGCAGGATTTTTGCGCCAAAATAGGCCAGCTCTGCCGCCTCATCAAACGACAGCTCGCGGATGGGGTAGGTATCCTGCACATAACGCGGGTCATTGTTGTGCATGCCATCGATGTCGGTCCAGATCTGGATTTCTTCGCAACGCAGGGCCGCGCCTAACAGCGAGGCGGTGTAGTCGCTGCCGCCGCGTTTGAGATTATCGATTTCCCCCCAGGCATTGCGGCAAATGTATCCCTGGGTGATTAAGACTGCGCCGGCCGGGTGCTCGGCCATCATGCGCGTCAAATTGACGCGCAGAAAGTTCAGCTCAGGCTCGCCGTTGTCGTCTAATCGCACAAACTCCAAAGCCGGCAGCAGCGCGGTCGCCACGCCCTGTTCCTCCAGGGAGTGGTGAAACATGGCGGTGGACATGAGCTCGCCCTGGGCCACCAAAAGGCGCTCTTTGCGATTATCGAAGGTTTCTCGCGGGAGTCCGCGAATCAAATCAAAATGGCGCTCTATCGCCTTCCAACCTTGTTTGCGTCCCTGTGGGGTGATGTATAATTCATCTACGTACTGCTGGTAATGTTTATAGAGTTCGTCAATCATGGCCTGGGCGTCAGCGATATTTTGACTCGCCAACGCCGCGCCGATTTTCAGCAGTTTGTCGGTGGTCTTGGACAGGGCTGATAGAACTACCAATACCCCGGGTTCTCGCGTCACTAATTGCGCTACCACCTTCATTCTTTCCGGCGTGCCGATGGAGGTGCCGCCGAATTTTAAAACTTTCATTTTTACCTCTTTCTGCAAACGTCACTCTTTTTCAAAAGATAGAATCTGTAGCACAAATTGAAAACCTGCCCTACGTTGCAAGCATAATATTTAAATGATTTTCTTTAAGCAATAGATTTTTCGTGAAACGGCAGATGGCAGATGGCAGAAGGCAAAGGTGAAAGTGAAAAGTGAAAAAAGCCCACCTACTATTCATCATTTGCCATTCACGTCTGCCCTTTGCCATTTCACGTCTTTGCACTCGTTCCCAAACTCCTGTTTGGGAACGCAATCGCGGACGTCGAGCGAAGCAGAGCTTCGCGTTATAGGT
>DASWHH010000157.1:0-2448 GCA_036398295.1 bacterium | reverse complement strand
CCACGACGGGTGAAGATGCGCAGCACCTGGTCGCCAACGGCCAGCCAGGTTTCCATGGTAATACCGAGGTAGGTTCCAAGTGAAAAGCCTAATGCAAAGCTCACCACGTATTCGGGCTGGCTCAAATTCTGAATGACTTTTGAGACCACGACCACCCAGATGGTCACTTCCAAAAAAGCCAGCACAAAGGCGATGCCTTTTCGCCCCTGGACTATGAAAACAGTTCGCATCGTCCCGAATGACACGTCGGCGATGCGCGCCACAATAATGACGATGCAAGTGAGGACTGGCGAAAGCGTCATGTCGATCTTCCTTGATTATCTATTTGCGAATCGATGTAAATATCCCGCTGTTTACATTTGCATTTATCGACAGCCTTGGCGACAACTTGATCAGACGCGAGGGAGGGAGCTGCCCGGTTTTCAGGCGGGTGGGAAGTAGCATTCCCGTAGAGAATACGGAGTTCTGTTGAGGTATCTTGCGACAATAGGCCGGGTTTGACGCGAATCGGGGACTTAAGCTTTCACATCGCGGGCCAACTGGTGATGGGATCGGTGGAGCGCACGAGGTGCATCCCCTGATCGGCAAATTTTTGGAACGCCTCAGCGGCCGCTTCGGTATAGTCCACCACGCCCGGGATAACCACTGCTGACATGCAGTCTTCGAGGAGATAGACCTTTTCGACCAGCCGCTGGTCAAGTTTTTGAATCTCGGTGATCAGATCCTGGATGGTCCAGGCGACGCAGTGGCTTTTGGCCTGGCCGGCAATGATGACCACATCGAACTCGAGCAACCGTTTGATCAATGCGGTGTTTTTGTGGGCGATGGGATCACCCGAGGCATCGTCTAACACCTCAGGACTTAAGACCGAATAGTTTTCGGTGAGGGGGTTATTGCCTTTGATCTGAAAGTCAGGCTGGCTCCTGCGGGCGATGCTATGAAAAAAGATCGCCTCTTCCACCGCCGCAACCAGCGCGTGCCCGATCCCTCCCAGCAGTGCGTGATAAGGCCAGATGGTGAGCTCGTATTTTCCGCCCTGTTGCAATTGCCGGGTGTAGTGCTGAAGGTAGCTTTGAACATACTCCTGATTCATGCCAAGCATTTCCCCAACCTCCGGGTTAAATCTCCAGACACCGCGCTTAACGTCCTCTGCAGAAACGAGCGTAAACGGCGCCGGGTGTTCACCTTTGTCATTGATGAGAAAAATGCTGTGAAAAATCTGCATGGCCTGGTGAGTATCCATGGTTGGGCAGATGGTGTTGATGATGTTGAGATTGCGATAGATAAATTCACAAAGGCGGCGATTGTCGTCTACTGCGCCGGTGCCGGAGTGTCCGCCAACAAAAAGCTCGAAATCCGGGATACAGAAAGTATTCTGCACATCCACGGGCATGAGGCAAAAGCGGAAATCGTCGCGGGAGGCCGGCGCGATGTTGTGCTGTTTGGTCCATTTTTCCGCTTGCGTGGCCCGTTCCTGATAGGGGACGCGCCAGACTTGCCCGAGAGTTTTCGAATTGAAATGGGGTGGAACCGGTAGTTCTTTTTTTAACATTTTCAACATACCTCCTGAAGGTTGAAGATAGAAGATAGAGGATGGAAGATGGCAATCCTCAATCTTCTATCTTCCATTCACTATTCACCTCCACCTGCTTTCCTCATGCTCTCAACCAGCATTTGTTTTCGCTCCAAAAGTCGAGGGGTAAGCGAAACGTGGTAAATATGAGGATTCATCAATCGCTTCACGCCGGTGTCTAAGCGCTCAATGTCGCGTTGGCGAATTTCGCGCATTTCTTGTAGTGTGGGAAAATCGATCATCAATTCTCCCACTTTAAGCACCTCGATCAGCAACGGCTCGATTTCCATAATTTTGGATTTTTCAAGTGTCCGGCGGATAGTTGCGTCCGTCGGGTGATGCAGATGAATTGTCTTCAGTTTGCTCGGCTCTTCATCGAAGAGACCGATGAGGTCGGCGGTGGCTTTGTTGCGTCGGTCGTAGATTCTCCACACCCGTTTGTTGTCCGGGTTTGGTGTTTTTGCCGGCGATTCCGAAATTTTTATCGCTGGCAGCCATTGGTTGTCTTGCCAAAGGGCGACCAATTTGTACACGCCGCCCAGCGCCGAGTCGCCGGCGGAGGTAATGAGGCGCGTACCAACCCCGTATGCCAACCGTTTGATGAGTTGATTGGCATCGAGGCTGTGGCGTGGCGCCTCTTCTTCGATTTGGGTGATGATCTGCCAGATGTTCAATTCATCGAGTTCGTTTGACAAATAAATAGTTGTCTCCGGAAATCCGGCGGCGTTGAGCATTTTGGCCGTCTCAATACTCAAATAGGCCAAGTCCCCGGAGTCCAATCGCACACCTACCGGCTGATGGCCATTTTTCTTCAACTCTTCAAAAATTGTGATGGCATTGGGAAGACCGCTTTGCAGGGTGTCGATGGTGTCCAC
>DASWHH010000156.1:0-8851 GCA_036398295.1 bacterium | reverse complement strand
TACTTTCTTATCCAAAATGCATTTCGTGACCTCGGCGCCGGCTAAAATGCGGCTGTCATGCATCACCACCGAATCCAGCACTTTCGCGCCTTGCGCCACATACACCCCGGGCGACAGAATCGAATTCACCACTTTTCCCTCGATGACGCAGCCGGGCGAAATCACCGAATTCGTCACTGAGCTTTTGGACAAAAACTGCGTCGGCGGGCGATCGCTGATTCGGCCGTCCTCCTCCACGTTGGTGCGCAAGCCCCAGGTAGCGAGATTCAGTCCCGACACCTCGGGGTCAAGCAAATCCATGTTGGCATCCCAGTAGGCTTTAAGAGTGCCGACGTCGCGCCAGTAACCTGCAAATGGATACGCAAACACCCGATCCTTTTCCAGCGCTGCCGGGATGATGTCCTTGCCGAAATCGTGCTCTTTGTGGCTGCGCAGCAGGCTCAACAGGTAGTCGCCGCTAAATACGTAAATTCCCATGGACGCAAGATTGTTACGGGCTTTCGCCGGCTTTTCCTCCCAAGCGATGATTCGGTTATCGTCATCGGTGATGCCGATGCCAAAGTGGATGGTATCCTCCCAGGGCACGGGCATCATGCCGATGGTCAGGTCAGCTTTCTTATTGTCGTGAAATTGAATGAGATTGGAGTAATCCATTTTGTAGATGTGATCGCCGGAAAGAATCAAGATGCGATCAGCGTGGCGATTCTCGATGAAGTCGATGTTCTGGCGCACGGCGTCCGCGGTGCCTTTGTACCAGTCGGACTCTTTCTGGCCGGTGCGCGGTGGCAGAATCTTCGTGCCGCGGCTGCGGCCAATAAAATCCCAGGGCATGCCGGTACCGATGTGTTCCATCAAAGAAAGCGGTTTGTACTGGGTGAGCACACCGACGAAATCGAGGCCCGAATTCATGATGTTGCTGAGGGTGAAATCGATGATGCGATACATGCCGCCAAAGGGCACGGCCGGTTTGGCGCGCATGTGGCCGAGAATGCTGAGACGGCTGCCGACACCGCCGGCGAGTAGCATGACCAGATTGGAGATCATGAGATGGTCATCCCCGATTCATAGACGGTTTGCTTAAAATTCCGTTCGCTCAAGTTGGGATACACGATGCAGTTCCGGCCTAACCTCACGTTCGGCGGGAGATGAACCGAGCGCCCAATGAGGGTGATCCCCGAATTCAACAACGCGGGGTGATCGTGATTGGGAACCGCGGCGTCGCCTTCGCCGATGTGGCCGGCGGAGGCTATTTTAACTTCCACATCGGAAATTACTTTGTCCACTATGGCATCCGCTTCTACAACCGTATCGAAAAACAGGATCGAGTCTTTGACCACCGCTCCTTTCGCAACCTTCACGCCTGGAAATATGATGCTGTGACGCACGGCGCCCTCCACCTCGCAGCCGTTGTGAACCAGTGCGTCCTCGATGATGGCATTCTTGCCGACGCGCGCCGGCGGTCGATCACGCAGGCCGTCGTGATCGAGATTACTGCGAACCTGCCACGCCTCGAGTTGGATCGGTGGATTAGTGGCCAGCAAATCCATGTTGGTCTGCCAGTACTCATCGATGGTGCGGGCATAGCCCCAATAGCCGGTGAATTTATACCCGTAAATCTTGTACTTGGCGAGCATCATAGGGATGATATCGCGGCCAAACTCGTGCGAGGTGAAATCGCGGGCGTTGCGTTCCAGTACCTCGTACATCACCGCCGGGCGAAACATGAGAATGGTGAGACTGGCCCAGGGATAGCCATCCTTGGCCGGTTTTTCTTTGTAATCAATCAGGCGGCCGCCGACCTTGCCGTCTTCGTTATCGAGTTTGGCCACTCCAAAACGGTGGCTCTGTTTAACTTCGATGGGCAAAAACGCGATGGTTAAATCCGCGCCTTTTTCGCGGTGATAGGCCAGCATCGGCCGGTAATCCATTTTGTAAACGTGATCGCCGGAAAGCACCATCACGGTTTCTGGGGCATGGCTCATGATAAATTCAAAATTTTGATAGACAGCATCGGCGGTGCCTTTGTACCAGTCGCTCGCCTTGTGACCAGTGGAAGGCGGCAGCATGGTGGCCCCGCGGTTGCGCCCAACAAAATCCCACCAGAAACCGACACCGATGTGGTTAATCAATGAATAGGATTTGTACTGGCTAAGAATGCCGATGTTTTCAACACCGGAATGCATGAGATTGCTCAGGGGGAAGTCGATGACGCGGTACATTCCGCCGAAGGGAACCGCAGACTTGGGACGATGGAGGGTAAGCACGCTCAGTTCATCCACCCGCCCACCGGCGAGCACCATCGCGAGGACATTTTTCATATCCGCGGCTCGGTTTTAAAGAGAATCATCTCGAATGGTCCCTTGGATAAAGATGGTCCTAACTGTTTCCCTCCCCCTATTTCCATATTTCGTTATCCCCTTGGTCCTGTGATCATCCCGTTCCACTGAATCTCTTTTCCAACAATCGCCCAGCCGCGAAAATCACCACCCCAATTATGGCGATTTTCAACTCGGCGCTTAGATCGTCCTGGGAGAATCCAACGAAAAGGCCAATCAAAACTTGCACCAGGCCAATAATTTGAATGCCTTTGGCGATATACCACATAACCAGACAAGGGTTTTTTTAATTTCAGGAAACGAGCCTGCAAAATAATAGGAATTTATGAAAAGATATGCAAGGGAAAAGACGCGCACCACGATCGGAGGTCGGTCAAGGTTGAGATAGGTCTGAAAGAGAAGGAGGGTAAAGGATGAGGAGTAATGGAGTACTGGAGTGTTGGAGCATTGATCCATTACTCCATCAGCCTATTAAAGGGATTTAAACTTGCAAGATCGAACCCGGCCGTCCCCATTCGCCTTTTTCTTCGAGGAACTTGATACTCTTGTTGATGAGAAGCTGGCCATCCTCTGCAAGCGTGATCTCGCAGCGCTCAAGCGGCCGTGGCGCCGGGCCTTCGAAGTTGATACCTTCACGGGTGAAGCCGCTACCGTGACATGGACACTTAAATTTGTTTTCGGCGTCCAGCCAGCGCGGGGTACAGCCGAGGTGGGTGCAGGTCGCGAGTAGCGCAAAAATCCCTTCCTGGCTACGGACAATCCACACGCGTTTATCCTTGACGTAGTTGGTGTTCACCACGCCCACCGGGTAGTCGGTGGGATAACCGGCTTTGAAAACCGGCGACGGCTCAAACAGCACGCGCGGAAACATGTACCGCAACGAGCCCACCAGCATCGAGGCCAAAAACGAAAAGAACGCCACCCAACCCGCGCGGCTGAAAAAGTTGCGGCGGGACATCCAGATTGTTCCCTGCTCATCCACCGCCACCGATCTTTTGGGCGACACCTTTGCGGCCATAGCACGGTCGTCAGTTTTTTCGGCGCCGTGAGCTTTGGCGGTTTCGGGTTTCTCAGCGCCTGGCTTATTTTCCATTGCTGGGGATTTTTCTTCGGCCACGATGGGTCCTCCGGATTTTCAATTTTTTTTGTATGGCTTGATTGCCTAAAGATAGATCGAATATATTAATCGCGGGAAAATTTGTCAAGGCTTAATTCGATCTTGACGGAATTTTACGCGCTGCATCACCATCCAGGGCCATTATTTCCCAGGCCATTTATTCTCTTGATTATTAACCAATAATTGTATATAATTTTTCCATTCTCACCGGGGAATCCGGAGCAGTCAAATCATGGCCGATCACTCAAAACCCCCTCTTGCCGAGCATACACTATGGGAGAGCGAACAGCGCTTTCGCAAGATTTTCGAGGAAGGCCCGCTTGGCATGGCGTTCGTTGCCCTCGATTACCAAATCTTGAAGGTCAACCAAACCCTCTGCCAGATGCTGGGCTACACCGAAGCGCAGCTGTGCGCCCTCACTTTTCCCGACATCACTCACCCCGATCATAAAACCATCGATCAGCTACAGGTGGAGAAACTCATCAAAGGCGAAATTGCCTTGTACAAAACCGACAAACGCTATCTAAAAAAAATTGGCGCGGTGATGTGGGGCGCACTGACGGTTTCGATCATCCGCGATGAACACGACCAACCCCGGTATTTTCTATCGATGATTGAAGACATCACCGAACGCAAGTCCGCTGAACAAGCCTTGAAGAATGCGCATGCAGAACTCGAGCAGCGAGTGCAGGAACGCACGCGCGAGCTTTCCGATGCCAATTCAAAATTAAAGGAACAAATTGATGAACGTCGTGTCGCCGAGGCCGCTCTGCTCGAAAGTGAATGGAAGTTGGAATTGTTTTTCTCGCAATCGCTCGACGGCTTCTTTTTCATGATGATTGACGAACCGGTGCGCTGGGACGATTCGGTGGATAAAGCTGCGGCACTCGATTACGTTTTCACCCATCAGCGCATCACCAAAGTCAACGATGCCATGCTCGCGCAATACGGCGCGACGCGTGAGCAATTTCTCGGCCTTACGCCCAATGACTTTTATCGGCATGATATCGCTCACGGCCGTGAAGTGTGGCGCCGATTTTTTGACGCGGGCAGGCTGCATGTGGAAACCAATGAGCGCAAGCTTGACGGCACACCGATGTGGATCGAGGGAGATTATATCTGTTTTTACGCTGGCGCCGGCCGCATCTTGGGGCACTTCGGAATCCAGCGCGACATCACTGAGCGCAAGCTGGCAGAGGAAGCGCTACGCAAAGCACACGATCAGCTGGAGCAGCGCGTTAAAGAACGTACTGCCGAGCTTTCGGGAGCCAACGCCCGATTGAAAAGAGAGATCGCCGAGCGCAAACGCGCCGAAGCCGCTCTCAAAGAGAGTGAAACGCGCCTCAGCCGCATTCTCGAATCGGCCATGGACGCCATCATCACCGTCAACGAACAGCGCACCGTCATGCTCTTCAACGACGCTGCGGAAAAAGTTTTTCTGTGCTCATCCATGGATGCCATTGGCAAACCTTTGGACCGCTATCTTACACCCGCGTTTCAAAATCTGTTGACCACCTATGTCAAGGAATCCGCCAATCGGAAGCCTGCACCCTCACAACGCTGGGCCCCGGAAGGCTTAACCGCCATCCGCTCCAACGGCGAACCCTTTCCCGTTGAAGCAACGCTTTCGCAAGTGGACGTTTCCGGCGAAAAACTGTTCACCATCATTTTGCGCGACATCAACGAGCGCCAAAAAGCCGAAGCGGAGCTGAGCAAATTACAGCTCGAAAATGTCTATCTGCAAGAGGAGATCAAGAGCGAGCACAACTTCGGCGAGCTCATTGGAGCATCCGCCGCAATGAGAGTGGTATTCGAAAACATCAAAAAAGTGGCGGACACCGACGCCACCGTGCTCATCACCGGCGAAACTGGCACCGGCAAAGAATTGATCGCCCACGCCATTCACAAAGAAAGCAACCGCAGAAACAGCGCGCTCATCAAAGTCAACTGCGCCGCCCTGCCCGCGGGATTGATTGAAAGCGAGCTGTTCGGCCACGAAAAAGGCGCGTTCACCGGTGCCATCGCGCGCAAAAAGGGCCGCTTCGAATTGGCCGATGGCGGCACGATATTCCTGGATGAAGTCGGCGAACTGCCGCTGGAAACGCAGGTCAAACTGCTGCGGGTGTTGCAGGAGCAGGAGTTCGAGCGCGTCGGCGGCACGCAGTCGGTGAAGGTGAACGTTCGCGTTATCGCCGCCACCAATCGCAATTTGCAGGAAGCCGTGCAGCAAGGCGCTTTTCGCGCCGATCTCTATTATCGCCTCAACATCTTTCCGATTCACGTACCGCCGTTGCGAGAACGCATCGAAGATCTGCCCCTGCTCGCCAACTACATTATTCAGCAGCTTTCGCGTCGCATAGGCAAACGCGTGGAGGGAATTAATTTGCATGCCGTCGATGCATTGTTGAGTTACCGCTGGCCCGGCAACGTCCGCGAACTGGCCAACTTGCTGGAACGCGCGGTGATTCTCTGCGATGGCCGCCAGCTGCATCCGGAACACATCGGCATCTCCATGCAGCACGGCGAAGGCGATACCGATTTTCGCACGCTCGAAGATGCCGAGCGCAATCACATTTTGCGGGCGTTGGCAAAAACCAACGGTGTGCTTAGTGGACCCAACGGAGCGGCGCGTTTGTTGGGGATGAATCGTTCGACCCTGTGGTCGCGAATGAGGAAATTAGGGATTGATCCAACTAAGACAACCTCCCAGAAGAACTTCTCAAAAGGAGAAGTCGTCACGATCATCCAAAATCAAAATTGACTTTACACCAGTCCATCTCAGTTTTCCAGAACCATAGCCGACCCATTGCCTGCTGAAATATCAGCACCCTTCTGAAATATCAGCAGAGCCCTAGCAAAACCCACCTTAACTCAGGTCTCTCCTTTCAAACCTCATCTCCTGTTTTTAATTAGGTTTACAGCGCAGACCAATCGCCAAATGCGGCTTTGGCACAGAATTCGAAGCACGATTCCGCGCTGGACGGCAGCAAGTGGCCGTTCAAATTGAAGGAGGAGCGTCGTATGGAAGACAGTCGTGAAAACAAACTTAATATCGCCAGCGATACTTTGGATGAATTTCATTTGCTGTTTCGATCTTATCTGAACCGGCTTTATCGCATCGCGTTGATTTTGACCGGGCGCCAGCAATCTGCTCGCGAATTGTTGGCTGCCATATACCTCAGCGCGTTCGAAAACTATTCGCCCAAAATCGGCACGGTCGATTTCGAACATTGGCTGAACGATGTCTTGCAGGAATATTTGCAGGGTCCGTCATACCGACACTTCTGCCTCATCGAAAGCGGCATCGCAAAAGAACCGCATTATCATGCGGGATTTCTAAACTAAAATTGCCGTATTTTTCACGACGAGGCGTGACGTTAAAAACAATCAAAACCACAAAGGAGGATATCATGTGTACAACCCAAATAGAGGCACCCAAAGAAGTTTTCGCCGAAAAACTGCTGACGATGATGAACCACGGCGCGCTGGCGCTGATGACGTCCATCGGCCATCGTACGGGGCTGTTCGATGTCTTGAGTCGACTTGAGGCGTCCACCAGCCACCAGATCGCTGAAGCTGCGGGTTTGAACGAGCGTTACGTGCGCGAGTGGCTGGGCGCCATGACCGTCGGCGGCGTGGTTGAGTGTCATGCCAACGGCGGCGCGCCACAGTTTTACCTCCCGGCAGAACGCGCGGCCTTTTTGACTCGAGCCGCTGGCGCGGATAATCTCGGCGTGTTCGCGCAGTACTTCTCCGTGCTGGGCTCCGTTGAGGACCGGATCGTCGAGTGTTTTAAAAATGGCGGCGGCGTGTCGTATTCCGAATTCAAACGTTTCCACGAAGTCATGGCCGAGGACAGCGGGCAGTCCGTGATGTCGTCACTCATTGACGTGATTTTGCCTCTGGTGACCGGGATCGTCGCCAAACTTAATACGGGAATTGATGTGCTGGATATCGGCTGCGGCAGCGGACGCGCTCTCAATCTTATGGCGCGCACCTTTCCAAATAGCCGTTTTGTGGGTTACGATTTCAGCGAACAGGCCATTCAAACCGCGCGCGTCGAGGCCAGCGCCACCGGTCTGGACAACATCTGGTTCGATGTCCGTGATTTGACCACCTTCGACGACGACGCACCGGAAGGCAGCTTCGATTTCATCACCACCTTCGATGCCATTCACGATCAGGCGCGGCCGGATCGCGTGCTCGCCGGAATTTACAAAGCCCTCAAGGCCGATGGCACGTACCTCATGCAGGACATTGCTGGCTCCAGCCACGTCCATAACAACTACGATCATCCACTGGGCGCCCTGCTTTACACCGTTTCGTGCATGCACTGCATGACGGTTTCGCTGGCGCAGGGCGGCATGGGATTAGGCGCCATGTGGGGAAAAGAAACGGCGCAAACTATGCTGAAGCAGGCCGGGTTCAATAGGATCGAGATTAAGCACCTCGACCATGATATTCAAAACTGCTACTACATAATTCACAAGAACTAATTTTTCATGGAGTGACAAACTTTAGTTTGTCACCCAATAGTTGAGCTAAATTACTTTAAGGAGAAAACTATGTTCAAGAAAGCAATTCATAAACTCGGATATTTCGGACTACTCGCAGCAGCGATGCTATTCATTGCGCCTGCTGTGTCAGCCAACGAAGTTATCCGCTGGAATCAAATCGCAACGGCCGCTGCCGCCGCGGCAGAGACCGACCCGCTCACTGAGTCGCGTATCTTCACGATTCTGCACGTGGCGATTCACGATGCTGCGAACGCCATCGACCGCCGTTATGATTCCTATCGTTTGCAGTCATTATCCATGCCGCAAGCCTCGGTCACAGCGGCGATCGCTGCCGCCGCTCACACCACGTTAACTGAGCTGATGCCAGGCGCCAAACCCACATTCGATGCGGCGCTGAAAGAAGTATTACACTCTATTCCGAATGGCGATGGGAAAACTCAGGGACTTCAGGTGGGCCGGGAGGCGGCACTGGCGATCCTTGCAGAGCGAAAAAATGATGGTGCAAATCGGACGGTGACACGCGCTCCAGGCATAAAACCCGGCGAATACCGGCCAACTCCGCCTGACCTCACGCCGGCTTTTCTGCCACAGTGGGGGGAAGTAACGCCGTTTGCGCTCAGGTCGTCCGCGCAGTTCCGGCCGGGGGCGTTGCCAGCAGTCAATAGCCCACAGGCCATTGCCGACCTGGAAGAAGTCAAGGCCATTGGCGCAGAAAAGAGCCCCTCTCGCACAGCCCAGCAGAGTGAGATCGCGCGATATTGGTACGAGAATTCAACCCAGGGGTGGAACCGCATTGCACGCGCGGTTTTGGAGGCACGGCAACTCGATGAATGGGAAAACGCTCGACTATTCGCGCTCGTGAACATGGCCATGGCCGATGG
>DASWHH010000155.1:0-3612 GCA_036398295.1 bacterium | reverse complement strand
TTCATCATCACGGTGTTTATCGTGCAGGCGTTTTTGGGAGCCATGGTGTTTGCAGCCTGGAGCGTGGGAGAATCTTCGGCGCGTCGCGGCTGGACCAACAAACTCACGGCCATCGATGGTCTGCTTCATGGAAAGCCGTTTACGGTTGAATTCGCCAATGCCGTGGTGCGCGGTTACTCGTTCGGGTTTATTATTCTGGGCGTGATTTTGGGAGTGGTGGCTGTCATCGCCAGAAAAACGCATTTCGGGATGTATGTAACCGAACTCTATACCATTCCGGAGTCGCTGGCGCCTTCTCTCAGCGCGATTGTTCCGGCGTTGCGAATTGCGCTGTTGAACGAGATTGTTTTTCGATTCTTTTTTGTTACCTGGCTGAGAGAAAAAACCCAAAAAACCTGGCCGGGCATCGCGGTGTCCTCTCTGTTGTGGACACTGATGGCATTTACTCTTTGGGATTTTCCCGTCGGCTATGTCTATTTCCCATACCTGTTTCCGGCTTACTTTTTAATCAGTGTCGTGTTCGGTTTTATTCTGGTGAAGTATGATTTGCTGACAGCGATTTTTGCAAATTTTGTGACCATCGCTTTGAGCTACGCTATCCCCCTGTTCGCGTCCAACGCGCCTTTTTTTCAGCAGCATGAAATGTGGTTCTATGTTTTCATGGCCATGCCACTGATGGTTGCCGCGGTTGGCTATGTCAAGCGCCAGAAATTTCAGTTCTCACAGGAGCTGACCCCGAGCCACATTCGCCGGATTTCGGAGCGTGAGCGTATGGCGCGTGAGCTGGAGATTGCTCGTAATGTACAGATGAGCCTGTTGCCAAAACAGAATCCTCTAGCCGAGGGTTACGATATCGCCGGCGTTTGTATCCCGGCGCTGGAGGTGGGCGGAGATTACTATGATTTCTTTCAGCTCGGCGATGGCAAGATCGGCATCGCCATCGGCGACGTTTCCGGTAAAGGCATGCCCGCTGCCATTTACATGACGCTCACCAAAGGCATCCTGCAATCTTATGCCAGCGAAAACAATTCACCGCGCGACGTGTTGAACAAGCTCAATCGTCAGATGTACACCAATATCGAGCGCAATAATTTTGTCAGCATGTTCTATGCAATCCTCGATATGAGCGCCCGCAAGATTCGTTTCGCGCGCGCCGGTCACAACCCTGCGATCTTAGCGCACCGTGAGAATGACTCCAATACCTTTTTGCAGCCCAAAGGCCTGGCGCTCGGGCTGGAAAGCGGCAACAAATTCTATGAATTCCTCGAAGAACACGAGGTGAGCCTCAAAAGCGGCGATGTCCTGACGTTTTACACCGACGGCTTCACCGAAGCCTCTGACAAGAGGGGTGAAGAATTCGGAGAGGAACGCCTCGAAAAAATCATCACCGATACCAAGGATACGTCCGCCAGCATCATTATCCAGGATGTCGTGCGCGCTGTTAAACGATTTGTAGGCAACCATCCGCAGCACGATGACATGACGATGGTAGTTGTGAAAGTGCAGTGAGAATTCAGGAAACGACGACTTTAACCAATGCCCGAACAGAATTTTCATGCCGTTCAAAGGTTGCGTGAATTCTGGACTATTCTTAAATCTCCTGGTTTCAGATCAAAAACCACGCTCTTCCTCTTCGCTACCTGGCTGATTTCCATTCTGCTGATTCTACTGTCTCCGAATTTGAATTTTGGCTTACTTCTGCACGCACTGCATTTGTTTCTATTGTTCAAATTAACGCAGAACATTGACCGGAATTTGCGGCCGCAGCCCGAGCTGCTGCTCCCGTTCTTTTTTCTGTTTTTTCTCCTGGAGATCGGTCTCCTAAAGGCTGTCTATGCCATCGCTTCGCCGCCGGAAGCCGTGCCGGGTTTTTTCTTCACCGGACTGCAGGGGTTTGTGCTGGCTGCTCTCCTTCTCATTTTCAGCCTGCTCCTCGTCCAAAACATCCGCACCAGCTTCTGGTCTTTTCTTCTCATGTTCCTGCTGACCTATATTCTGTTAAACCTGGTTGATAACGAAGGGTTTTTTTATCACATCCTGATTCAGATCATTCTGGTTATTTTTTTGCTGCGCCGCACTGCCTGGCTGGAGCTGCTCACCAAGAATGAGTGCTGGCTGTACCTGTTTCTTTTATTTCTTAGCTTTTGGGCCTTTTCGGATCTGAATCCCTTTGCGGACCCCACCGTCAGCCGTTACCAAGAGGCCACTATCTGGTTTGGACTGCCAAAGATTCTATACCTTGGGTTCAAAATGTACCTGCTGGCTTTGCTGGTGAAAATTCCGGTGGTGCTGGTTTACAACTTCGCCAGCCTGTCGCGCAAGCTGAAAATTTCCAGTCTGTTTCAGTCGACGTTCCCGCAGTTGATTCAATTGTGCATGTTGCTCTTGATGTTTTACTTTTTTCTCGCTGGTTGGCAGGCGGAAAAAGTGCGTATGGCAATAATCGCAAAGATTGAAGAGATCGGTTCAGGAAGTGGGCACCGTGAGATACCCATTTTCAAATTTCCGGTCTCATCTTCGGACTGGACTTTGAGCCTGAAGGGTTACCAGCCGATTCAGTTTAGGAAGACATTGCCAGATCAAGGCGTGCTGACTATCCCCCGTTTGTCCTCCCCCGCTACGGCCAATGCCGCCGACGGGGACTACTTCATTTTTTTTGAATCCCGGGAAGCCGATACTCTTCGATACTTGAATATCGTCAAATTGGACTCGATGTTCTTGCAGGCACTGTCGGAGCGCACATCCATTCTGGCCGGTTCGCTGCTGCAGGCCTATCCTTATCAGCCGCCCCTCTGGGAGTCTTATCTCTACGATTTTAGCTTTTTGAAAGACGAGAGCCGGTTTTGGATATTTCCGTTCGGAGTTATCCCGGCCCGGCCCGACTGGAGCGTGTCCTGTGCTCTGGTAAAGGAGAGCGAAACCTCGCCCGAGTGGGCCCGAAACCTCGATCAGAAAATTCTCCGCCACATTCAAATGAACGTTGGCAGAGTGGTGTCGCCGTTGCTCGCCGCCGACATGTCGCGCGCCGGCTTGTTTGCGTTTGATATCATCCTCACACCAAGAGCAGCCTTTTTTACAACCTCGATGCTGAGTTACATTTTGCTTCTGATTGTGGTGTATCTGTTGGTCAACGCCCTGGTGATTGGCCGGATGGCAAAATTTGGCGAAGAGATCAATCAAATGATAGTCCAGAAATTCAACCAGCTCAAATCCGGAATTCGCGAAATCGCCACCGGCAACCTGGATTACCAGGTCAAAATCGAGGGCCGCGATGAGTTTGTGGAGCTGGCCGATCGTTTCAACACTATGGGCGTGCAGTTGAAGGAGTCGATTGCGAAAGCGCGGGAAAAGGAGCGCCTGGAACATGAACTGGCCATCGCCCGCCAGGTGCAGAGAGATTTGCTGCCGCGGACCTTGCCCAATATTCCTGGTTTCCGGGTTGCGGCGGCATTGAAGACTGCCAACGAAGTGGGCGGCGATTTTTACGATTTGCTGGCGCTCGACGATCACCTTTTTCTCTTCACCATTGGTGATGTTTCCGGCAAAGGCACTTCGGCGGCGTTTTATATGGCGCAGTGCATCAGCCTCATTCGGTTCTCGCCGCAATTCACC
>DASWHH010000154.1:0-6543 GCA_036398295.1 bacterium | reverse complement strand
AGGCCATAAACGACCAGGGAGAGTATCCACCAGGCGGGTATCCACGCTAATTGATTCAAAGCGAGCAAAAGCATGTTGATGACGGCCAGCCCGGCAGACAAGGGCAGTAGCCAGCGTAGCGATGATGAAGTTGTCGAGCTGGTGAGTGCGTTCAGCAGTTTGTTTCCGTCGAGCGTGTCTTTGGTGACCAAGCGGATGGCGAGCCAAAGTTTGTGACGGAAACGCGCTAACGGCGTCAGCTCGCGGATGGTTTCCTGCCGCAGCTTAATTTCGTCCAAATCGGGCTCGGTGGCAAGCAGCCAGTGCCGTAGCCGCGCGCTGCCCTCATAGGAAACCGCGACATCGATCAGTTGCTGAAGCGACTTTTTGCCGGTAATGTCGAGATCGAGTTCAAAGGGATGTTCCGGGTCCGGTGTCGTGGCGCTGGTTATTGGAATCCGATCCCAATCAAGATCCATGCGGGCAACCTGCGAAGACTTCAACTCCAACCAGATTTGGTGTCGGCGGATCCTGCGCAGGACGCGGCGATGAAAAAAGGCGACAAAATTGAAAATCACCAACGTGCACGCGATGACTCCCCATCCCAAAGCGGCGCTTAACAGGTAATAACCCGAAATGCCGACCGCCATGCCTGAAAAGAATGTCAGCAGTCGATAATATGAGAAGCGATTACTTTGGGCGCCCAGCCGGCTCAACCTTTGATTGAGCCGGGTGATCTGATTGTGCAGGGCACGCCGGCGTTGGGCTTTGCGGGAACTCATGTCGAGATGGTTGCCAATGCGGAATCAATCACAGCCAGTTGGAGTTGCACCCCCTGCAGCAAGGGCAGCGGCTGGATTCGATAGTCGTCTAAAATGGGTTGAATGGAGCGGCCGGCAAGCAACTCTGATCTCAGCGTGGGAATTTTTTCTGCGAATTCCCAATAGGCCTGCGGCACACCCGGTCGGGGTTCGGCGACGCTTTTGTTGATGACAAATAGCGGCAGCTCGGTGACCAGGCATAATGGATCCCCACCGAGTTGGCGCACGAATTCCATCGAGCTGTCGTGGAATTTTCGGGCGGTGGCCGGATCGCCGTTGGCCTCAAAGAATGCGCGCATGGCCGCGCCCTCGGGGGTCGTCCAAAAGCCGGCTTCGATATAGTGAAAGCCTTTGTCGCCTTTACGATCGTGATCGTGCAAACGTAAGCCGGCGTTTCGCACCACAGCCTTGAACCGTTCGCGCAATGTTTCGGTTTTATCGATCCAGTGGCGCTCGATGAGCAGCATCGCGCCTTCCGCGAAGCCCATGCCGTGGAGGCTGGTGTGCATCGCCAGCGGCGCGTGTGCCCGCAGGAAATTGGCGACCTGCTGGTTTTCCGCACGCATGTTGGGGAAGCCAAACTCCAGATCGCGACCAGGCGGCTCACGGAAGGTGTGCAGCAGATACGCTTCGAGGCCTGGCCATCCCTTAATCCAACCCTGGTTGCGGGCTTCGCCATCGGGATTGATGTGCGGGACGATTACAAATTGAAACTTATCCAACAAATCTGCCAACGAACCCCGTTGACGCAGTCCATCGATTATAAGCGTGCGTAAAGTTTCGGGACCGACCGGTTCGTCGGAATGCGCGCCGGCTATGAGGCTGACTTTACGTTTGCCGCGCCCCAGTACCACGCCGTCAATGGGGCGGCCTTCTTCGCTCACGCCGATTTGTTCGTAGGTGACGATGTCGTTGTTGTCGGCGCAGGCTTCCTGGATGAGGGGGCTGACTTCGTCGCAGGTGCGGAAGGTGATTTTGGGATCAATAAAATGATCAAGGCACATCAGAAAAGAGCTTCTTGCTTGTCAAAGTATTTAGTGGGTTGTTCATTGTAGATTTTCCCTTCTAAGATTCTCCCAGCCGCCTTTTTGTTTTGACCGCCCCATTGCTTAAAGAAGAATGGGATATTCTGCTTTTGGATTTTTCCATTTTTCGTGCTTTGCTTCCGGACTCGCCTCCAACTATTACCCAATCAATTCCCTCTAACTCAAGATTTGGCAATTGTTCCAGTAAGGGTTCAAGAGAAAGGAACTTGGTTTGGGCCGGTGTTCTTTTTAGGTGATTAATTCTAAATGTCGTTTCTTTGTTTTCGACCGAGACTCCAGCACGAAAGCCGCCACCATCGAACCCATGAAACTTGATAATATAGGCTGTCGGTGCGCCACTTTGCCTTAGCTGTTCTTCGCTTTTGCCGATGGCTGCCAAGTAATCTTCAAATGCTTTCAAGAAAGTCTTCGCCAGCATCGAGTTCCTCCTGGTAGAGAAACCTTTACCTTGCCGAAATCAGGATGCGGTGAAGAGACTTTTTGCGAGACGTTGATTGGCGATCAGCTTTTGCGCCACCACCAACCCGCCCCTCGCCGCTGACCGAACCCAAGCCAGCCATCTAATTTTAGCATCACGCGGCGCAAAAGCGTACCGGCCAGCCAGCGCCCGATACGGGCGTATCGTTTCGCATATTCTTTATTGTAGGGGCAGGCGCGCATGCAGATCGAACACTCGCTGTTCTGATTCACCCAATAGTGAAAACATTTTTCAGCGTCGATGCTCCACTTGCGAACGCCCTGCAGGTTCGATTGATTACGCGGTTGGTCAACTGGCGGCCCGGGGAAAATGGCACGCATGGGGCAGGCTTTCACGCACCGCTGGCAGATTTCACAAAACTCCTTGACGCCAAATCGCATGGGCTGATCCGGGGTCAGCGGCAGGTTGGTAAAGATTTTGCCGAGGCGAACGCGCGGCCCGAATTCTTTGGTGATGAGCAGGCCCATGCGGCTGTACTCGCCGAGCCCGGCTGCGATGGCCAATGGGATGGTCAGCGCCGTGTCGTTCATGCTGGCAATGGCGCCGTAGCCGAGGTTACGAATGTACTGCGCCAGCGACAGCAGCGTCAAAGTCTGGCGGGAGTACCCGATGCCACTGGCCGCCCCGCTCAGCGCCGAGGGATTGGTTTGCACCAGCTCGTGATCCATTTGGACGGCGATGACAATGACGTACGGGAGATCCGTGGGCAAGTCCAGCGGTTTTTTCCGGCGCGACCTCCGGCTGTAGCGCTGGGCGTAAAGCCAGCGCTCATCGAACTCGCAAATGCCCACCAGGTCGGCGCCTAAGAATTTTGCCGCGCGTTTGATATCCCGGCTCATTTCGCCCGGGGAATCCACCACCTGCGTGTGTTCGGAAACCGGGCGCTGGATGCTGTATGAATCGAGAAAACCTTCGCGGCGGTCTTCAGTTTCCTCTTTCAATCCGGCGGTGAAGTCCGCTAAATGCCACGCAGCATTGCGCAAGGCGTAGTCTTTTAGCGCAAACCCTGACATTTTTCGTATCGGCGTCTGGCCGCCGGTGTAAGCCTCGAAAAACGCCTTTGCCTTTTTCGATTGCACAGACGAATCCCACAGCGTGCGGTTGAACATGTCGTTGGCCTGTTTGAAGCGTTCGAAGTCCGGCAGTACTGCGAAGCCAGCGGCGTCATCGATCTTGTTTTTGAAGGTAGAATTTTTGTTTTCTAAAGAGGGGCAATTTTGAGGTTCGGGAGGAATCTCTAAGTTGTGATCACGCATTGCGGTAGAATTCTTTTAGTAAGGTTTGGAAGTGGTAGACACCCTGTTCGCATTTCACCGAAAAACGGCCGCGGTCATAGGCTCTCGACTGCAACCCCCGCTGCACATATTCGCAGATTTCCATATCCTCTTTTTGAACGCGGTCGCTGTATTCAATATCGTCCGCGATTATCTTTTTTGCAGCAGGTGAATCAATATCGTCATAAAAAAAATCGAAGAGGACCCGCGTGCGATCGTGGGCGAGCGGTACGATCAGGTTCGTCTGCAGCCGACCCGGCAAAATGTTCAACATGAAATTGGGAAAGATGAAATAGTAGAACGCCTCGCCGGCGCTGGCCTGGTACAGGTTGTCGTTTTTGGTGAAAGGACTGTACTGCAGCGAGTAATAGCGGTAAATTTCCGTGACATACTTCAGGTAGTCCAGTAGATTACATAACTCAGGATGGACATAGGGAAGGTGATATCCCTCGAGATAATTGTCCACATAAACTTTCCAATTGCACGCCAGCTCGTAGACGATTCTTTTGCAGACCTTTTTGCCGGTCAATTTGATAGGGGAGATGCGCTCAGCGATTCCCTTAAAATATTCAATCAACGGTGTCGGCTGCTCAGAGAGATTGACGAACAACAGGCCTTCCCAAACTTCGAGGTTCACGGGTATCAATCCATAGTCTTTTTTGTCAAATAGTTCCACGCGATCAAACTCCGGCACTCCGCGTAGGGAACCGTCCAGCAGGTAGGTCCAGCCGTGATATTTGCACTGCAAGGCCTTGGCGCAGCCGTCTGCGATGGCCAGTGGTCCGCCGCGGTGCCGGCACACGTTGTAAAACGCCCGCAGCTTTTCATCCTGCCCGCGCACGACGATGATCGGATTGTTCGCGACTTCCGCTATGAAATAGTCGCCCGCTTTCTGCACTTTTTGCAGCCAACCCACATACTGCCAGGTGCGAGACAAAATAGCCTCATTGTCGAATAGATGAAAATTGGATGCGGTGTACCAGCTTGAGGGGATGGTCTCGGCGCGTTCAATGGGCGGGGAGTGCAAGTACTTTTCGTCAAATTCGGATAAGTACAGTTTATTGCTCATAGTTGGCTTGTTGCTCTCGAGTCCGCATCCTAATTAGTGAAAAAACCCAAGAAGTGCAAGCAAAAATCTGGTCTGAGATTTGATTTAGTGGATAGCGGTGTTTTTGACATGTAATGAATCTTGTCCTGTAATTCTCTTTAAAAACTTATATTTATGAAGTTGAGACCGTATAACGCCCTAATGGTGAAAACCGTTTTTGGATGAAACAATGTCATCCTATGATTCACATTTCAAACAATTCTGACACCAAATCAATTAAGTTTTTGAACATGTGGTACCTCGAGGAGTCAACATGCGCACGCTCACAAGACTTGGCACCAATTGGCTTGTAGTTTTGGTTCTGGCTTCCGCCTTCCCGTTGTATGCTCAACTCAGCACTAGCAAGCACGTCATTGACACTGGCGCCAGCGGCGGCTTCTGGCTTTCCGCGGTCGATGTCGACGATGATGGCGATAAGGACCTTCTGGTCGCGACCCTGAATTCGGGCATCAAATGGTACAGAAACAACGGTGGCTCGTTTTCAAAAGTCAATATTGAATCCAATTTTCCAGACTCCTGGTCCATTCACGGCGCCGATTTAGATGGCGATGAAGACGTGGATATCGTCGCCTGCTCCGGTGGATCCGAGGATTGGACTGGCCCCAGCGAGGTGGCCTGGTGGGAAAATAACGGCTCGGAGAACTTCACCAAGCACACCGTCGATGATGAATCGTCTCATCCTCATGCGGTCTATGCTGCCGACCTGGATGACGATGGCGACAACGATATTGCCATTGCCGCATGGCATGATGATCAAATCGTGTGGTTAGAGAACAACGGCACCGGCAATTTCACCCGGCGCGTCCTGGATAGCAGCTTCAGCAGCGGTCATTCACTGCACGCCGCGGATATGAACTCGGATGGGCGAGTTGATTTGCTGGCGGGCGGCGGTGGCAAGACCGCCTGGTACCGTAACAATGGCGGGGGCAGTTTTACGAAAAACCTCGTTGCCAGCGGTGGCGCTTACAGCGTGTATGCTGCTGATGTCAACGGCGACGGCACCCTGGATATCGTGCGCGGTCGCCGCGACAATTATGATGTGGATTGGCTGCAGGGCTCTGGGTTCACAATTCGCCTGGTAGAGGCGGCATGGAGCGAAGCGTGGTCGGCTGTAGGCGCGGACCTCGATGGTGACGGCGACACCGACATCGTGGCTCCTGCTTTTGCAAAAAACGGCGGATCCGTTGAAAACCGGATCAGCTACTGGCTCAACGACGGCAGCCAGTCGTTCACAGAATTCGTTCTGGAGTCGGGAATCACCCGGCCCAAAGCAGTTGACGTGGCCGATTTTGACCGGGACGGAGATCTGGACATTGCTCTGGTATCACGACAGGGCCAGGTCATCTGGTACGAAAACACCGGTACTGGCGGGACTCCAGCCTCCCTTACCTTGACTTCACCCAACGGCGGAGAAAACCTGACCGCCGGCGCCAGTCACAATATAACCTGGAATTCCACCGGCGCTATCGCCAATGTCAAATTGGAATACTCTACCAACAATGGCGCTTCTTATACGGTTATCATCGCCAGTACATCCAACGATGGCAGCCACGCCTGGACGGTACCCGATGTGAGCACGACCAATGCCTTGGTACGCGTCTCAGATGCCTCGGACAGCGACCCCACGGATGTTAGCAACAGCGTCTTTACTATCACTACCCAGTCAACGAGCCTGACACTCACCTCTCCCAACGGCGGCGAAGTTCTAACCAGCGGCAGCCAGCACAACATTACCTGGACTTCTACCGGCGCCATCACCAATGTTAAGTTGGAATACTCCACCAACAATGGCGCTTCTTATACGGCTATCATCGCCAGTACATCCAACGATGGCAGC
>DASWHH010000153.1:0-2830 GCA_036398295.1 bacterium | reverse complement strand
GGCCGCGTTCGCCATGCCAAAATCCAGCTCGCCACGCACCAGTCGGCGAATGTTTTCCTGAGTGCCTTTGGTGGCTTCTGAAGAGACCTGCCAGCCGAGTCCACCCGCATTGGCGGCCACTACCTGGGCGATAGCGTCCCCCACCACCGCAAACGCGCCGCCGAGGGGCGCCGTGCCGATACTCATAAAGTGGCGGCCGCTATCAGTTTTCTCCGATTGAGTGCAACTGGATATTGCGCTGATGAAGGGGATGAGAATCACCGGGGCGAACTTGCTCATGAGTTGTGCAAATAGTCTAACGCGTAACATGCCTCTCTCCTTTGCGATGACATCGAAACCCGAAAACGTTGTTGACTGGAAATAGTGTAGAGTTAGCGACTTATACGTCTCTCAGCGTCGGGAAGTTCATTTGGTGCTCCAGACCTCACAGGTCTTGAAGACCTGTGAGGTCTCACGAGGGGGACACGGGAGCGTAGAGCGAATTACACTCTTCGCTCCACGCTCTTTCGTTTCAGTCTACCGCACACTGAATTTCGAATTGGCGTCCTTAGCACACGCTAATCCTCTGCGGGGAGGCCCAAGTCATTTTTCCCCCACCGCCACCATATGACCGCGAGTACGAAAAAACAAGGTGCCTTCGGAAATCGCCGGAGTGGCCATACAAATTTCACCCATCGAATTCACCGCCAGCTCTTTGTACTCCGCGCCTATTTGAATCACAAATATGTCACCGTCTTCGCTGGTGTGGTAGAGCTTGCCATCGGCTGCCACCGGCGAGGCGGTGAATCCGCTTTTGCCGGTGCCCAGCCGCTCGCGATAAAAGCGCTGGCCGGTTTTGGCATCATAGCAGGTGAGCACCCCCCCGTCCTTGCAGGTGTAGAGATACTCACCATACAGCAGCGGCGTCTGCATATAGTTGCCGTTGCGGGGATCGCTCCAGACAATGTGATCGTTGGCGGTGACGCCATCAGTCAGCGAGATGTCACCGGTGGCGTCGAGACGAACGGCATAAATAGGTGCACCGCCGCCATGGGCATTGGTGAGATAAACCAGCCCGTCCCCAATCACCGGCGTGGGTACCGGGATATCACCCGTACTACTGAGTTTCCACAGCTCTTTGCCGCTGGCGAGCTCATATCCACCCATGTGACGATAGCCGTTAACGATGATCTGTGCGCGCTCCCCGGCTTTGTGCACAGCCGGCGTCGACCAGGAGGGGACGTCGTCGCGCGACGTACGCCAGACCTCGTGGCCATCGTTGATATCGAATGCGGCCAGAAATGAATTTTGCAGGACATCACATTGAACGATCACCAGATTTTCATGGATGATGGGCGAGCTGCCAAATCCCCACTGGGCGTCCGGCGCGCGAAAGTATGATGACTCCAGCAGGCCCAGGTCTTTTTCCCAAATCAGCTTTCCGGAAAAATCGTAGCAGTACAGTCCTTCGGAGCCGAAGCAAGCCACTAAGTGTTTTCCGTCGGTGGCAGGTGTGGAATTGGCATGCGTGGCTTTGGTGTGGCGCTTGATTTTCGGTACGCCCTCGTGAGCCACCCGCTCCCAGAGCACCTTGCCGGACTTTTTATCGAGGCAGTACACCACCCATTTGTGTTTGCTTTCGTCCTCCACCGGTGCGATGTCTCCGTACAATCCTACCCGCAGCAAGTCATCGCTTTTGCCGCTGCTGGCAGTCGTCACGAAGACACGATCACCCCAGATGACGGGACACGAGTGGCCGAGGCCTGAAATCGCAACCTTCCATTTTATATTCTCCGAGGTTTCGACATTCCAGGTGACGGGCGTGCTGAACTCTGGCGCGATGCCGCTGGCGTTGGGGCCACGAAAGGATGGCCAGTTCACGCCGTCCGGCTCGGAAGCCAGTGCGATTGCCATGGAAACGAAAAAAGTGATTGCTCCAGATATTATTCGGGCGTTGACCATAATAGCATTCCTTCTTTGTTTTGGAACAATGTGAATTGCTAAGTAACCGGAGGGACAAAATATTGTTGCTCCTTCTACGGAGAACCACGCGCAATAGTTCCGAAGCCGTTACCTGGCACATTCGTTTGATCCACTAACTAATTTTCTGCTTCGATTGCATAGACCAATCCATCGATTGTCCCCACCAAGGAAGACAAGAAAACTTTTGCAATTTCAAAAAAACTCTTGACTCTGGACTATGGTACAGGCATTATATTACAAATATCGACATTAATCAATTGCTGCAATCGTCATGAATACTTTAAAAGTAGGCCAATTGGCCAAACACGCGAACGTCAATATTGAGACGATTCGTTATTACGAGCGCAGGGGGCTGCTTCCAGAACCGCGGCGCCGGGAGTCCGGTTATCGAGAATATTCTCAAGATTCCGTGTGTCGCATAAAATTCATCAAGCGTGCACAAGAATTAGGGTTCACGCTCAAGGAGATTTCCGAGCTGCTAAGTTTGCGAGTCGATTCCAAAACCACTTGCCGAGAAGTCAAAAAACAGGCGGAGGCCAAAATCTCGGATATCGAAGAGAGAATCCAGACATTAACAAGGATGAAAGCCGCGCTCGGCAAATTAGCTTCATCCTGCGATGACCATCAACCTCAGAATGGCTGTCCAATTTTAGAATATTTGAATGAACAGAGCAATTGGTCGTGACGGTGATCCTTAAATCCACTCTGACTTGTCCGCACTGCGGCTTTGCTGAAGACATCGACATGCCAAACGATGCCTGCCAATATTTTTATCAATGCCGAAACTGCGAAGTTATTCTCAAAGCCAAACCAGGCGATTGTTGCGTT
Organism: bacterium; assembly: GCA_036398295.1. Lineage (GTDB taxonomy): Bacteria > Zhuqueibacterota > Zhuqueibacteria > Oceanimicrobiales > Oceanimicrobiaceae > DASWHH01. The sequence goes on along the minus strand of DASWHH010000153.1, from coordinate 40 downwards.
TTTTGCTCCTATGGCACCGTCAAATGTCCACCAAAACAGA
>DASWHH010000152.1:0-2786 GCA_036398295.1 bacterium | reverse complement strand
CTCGACGTTCTCTTCCTTGAAATCATCAATGCGGGACTGGAAATCGGCCAACTGCCGATTGCAGTATGGTCACCAGCCGCCGCGGTAGAAGATGAGAACCGAATACTCGCCTGTAAGATCCTGAGGAAGATGAAGCGTATGGCCATCCACGGTTCGGACTTCATACTCGGGAAAAGGATCACCAACATTTAGCTGCTTTGCCATAGCTAATCCTCTCACTTCTTGGCGAATTCCTTGTGAAAGCTTTCGTCGATGAAATCTGTGACCTTAAATTTTCCTTTAAGCTTTGGACCTTCAGATTCCATAAGCAGTTCGAATCCTGCGATGGGCACTCTCCCATCGAAAGCAAAAGATTTCATGAACTCCTTGTATCCTGCCTCGGCGTATGCCGGAGCAATCTTGACATCCTCAATCAGGACCTTTACCCCTGCCTTCGGATTGTCGCGCAGCCACTGCAGTGCTTTCACAGGGCTTTGAGATACCTCATGACTTTGTCCCGTTGCGTGTTTAAAACACGCGCCATCGCGTAATAGCCGAGATAAGGCCAGTCGGTGATGATGTCGTTGAGATCGGCCAACATACGGTAGCCCTCGTTAGTCGCGATAAGGGTCACGGGAAACCACATAATGGTTCCGTCGACGCTGCCGCTTTTTAGCGCGGCGTAACGCGCCGGCGTCGACCCAATCTGTAGAATGGTTACATCTTTCGACGGATCCAGTCCCAATTTGGAGATCGCATATCGCGTGAGAAAGTCAGACTGTGCTCCGAATCTGCTGACGGCAAGTTTTCTTCCCCTCAGTTCCTTAGGCGTTTTGATTGCCGGATTAACAAAAAGCTTAAAAGGCATGAAATTGGATATGCCGAAGAAAAAACGCGCGTCCTCTCCGGCCAGCCGAATGGTGAACACCTCAGTGCCTGAGCCGAGGGCAACGTCGATTTTCGCCGGCCAGCGCGGCCTGTGAATTGATCGTTCCGCTGGTAAAGACAATGGGCTCAACAGTTAAATTTTCGTCCTTGAAAAAACCCTGCCGTTTGGCGACCCAGACCGGCAGGGTCGTGGGGGCCAGCGATGTCAGTCCCACGCGAAATCTTTCTTGAGCCGGAGCCGATGAACTCGCCAATGAAATAATAGCAAGGACAATGAGGGTCGCTGTTGCACACTTCATGCTCAGCCTCCTGCCGTTTGATTGCTATCTCCGGATGGACGCGCCTACGAGCGGATTACAAGTTGTTTCGGTTTAGGTTAAATCATTTAGGACCGGCAAAAACCTTCTGGTAGTCCGCCCATGCTTGCGGCCCAGCACGGTTAAATACTTTCTCGCGAATGCCCTCGCCGTATTGAGCTGGAACATAGTTGATCTTCTCCGTGTACGACGGCTTGACTCTCACGCCCTGCGCTTGAAGCTCATCGGCTAACACGAGGTTCGTTAAGACGGATGTAATTTCCTCGTGATCCGTCCACATGGCCTTGTATGCGATTTTCCCGTTCCGATCGATGATGTAAACCATGTTGGGCATTGACCCGTAACGGCGGTGCACAGTGCCTTCGAGATCGTCCACCAGAATCGGGGTTTGAATTCCGTCTTGCTCGCGACAATCGCGCGCAGCTTTGAGTTTCTGCTCAAAATCTTTGTGCGGACCATAATGTTCGCCCGGGTGTGGTTCGCGAACGTAAATAGTAAAAAACTCAAATCCCTTCTCCCGGTAGCGACGGTACAGTTCGTTGAGGGGCGAGACCTCGCCCACAAACGGCGGTCAAGTGATGCTGCCAAACTCGATCAGGACGTGTTTTTTGCCTCGCAGCGCCGAGAGGCGAACCCGGTCGCCGTTGAGGCCGGATAACTCAAAATCGGGAGCATCTTCGCCGGCCCGCAATGAATTTTTGAATTCACTGGATTTGCCGGCGCTTTCCGAACGCGAGAATGACTCATAGTTATAAGTTTCCAGTAGATTTCCCATATTGAAGCCAGCCATACCGCCAGTCCCTCCCTTTTGCTAATGCGAAGATTGCCTAAGGTTTAACTTACAACAAAACCCGACCGAGGAAAGTTCCAAGTCCGGATTTAAAAATGGCGCGATAAAGTGCTGCTGCGTAAATGCGCAAGCGCAAGTGGTTGATTTTACAAACGAAAAGCTACCAATCCCATCTCCCACATCGGTTGAATAAGAATGTAATCCAGCATTACCGAACCTGTCAGTGGAACTTATTCGTCGCCAAACTTGTTCATCAACGATAAGCGGAGGGATTCCCGTCCAGCATTTGACTTCAGCAAAATGCTTCTCTGCGCTTGTCAGGTGGCGACCTGTTAACAGCGAACACAATCGTCACTCTGTCATCAAATCGTCTGACAGAGGTCCGGCATCAATCAATGATTCTGCTGAAAAACCCTCCGTTCATCCTTCGAGAGCCTCAGGACGAACGGAGGACCGCTTGAAATCATTCGGGATTTTTCCGTTCATGCTGAGCCCGTCGAAGCATTCTTGGGGGTTTTTCAGCAGAATCAATAAATTAGAAATAGAAGGATGGTTGATTTGATAACGCCTCGTCAGGTTTGGAGGGTGACCGGAATAAAGTTTTACCGCCTACCAACGCCGCTATCTATACTATCGACTATCCTCACTGGCAATATATGGGTGGCTGATATTATGCCGCCGATGTGACGTCTGGTCACAGCCCGTTTGTAAAATGCAGCGTTTTGAAACGAAAAGGTGGGTTGTCGCAGGACTTGCAGGAGCAATTGCGTTTTGGTTTGTGCAAATCGTGACCGGATCATCCGCGATCCCGC
>DASWHH010000151.1:0-4911 GCA_036398295.1 bacterium | reverse complement strand
TCATCGGGCTGGGTCACCATGCCCCCGTACGACCACGTTTCTCCCATGTCAGTGGAGAACATAAAGTTCGGGCTGCGGTCATGTCCCCGAACAACGTTGTACATGCGGTCTTCCGCCGAAAGATAAAAGAGGTTGGAATAGGTAGTTTGAAAATTGACACCGCCCGGCCGCTCGGATTTCCAGTTGAAAATTTGCTCGTCACCCCAGGCGCCAGCGCTATGAATACGATAGTGCGAAGTCGAGTCGTTGAAGTGCGCCGCAAACATGGCCAAGTATCTTCCGTCCGGCCGCACCAGAAACGCGGGGGCATTGTGATCGTCCGCGTAGAAAATCGAGTTGCCTTCCTTCAAAGTAAATCGCTCGCGTAATCCAGTTCGAAAACCGAAAATGACGGTTTCGACATCGCCCTCGCGCGGCGGGCCGCCAAGGCCATTATTGCTGGCGTCGGTGCCAACGATCAGCTTCCCACCCGCCGTATCCACGACCGCCCGCTCGTCCTGATACCAGCTCCACGCGCCATTATCGTTGAACTGGATCAAGTTGCCGTTGACCAGATCACGGGCTTCCTGCGTGAAAGCGACCGCAGCCCAGAGGATAATGTTGACCATGATCTGCAAAAGTCGGTAACGCAAGATCTTCCCCATTATTGCGGCCCCCCGTGGTTAACTTCATCATTTGACACCGACTCAAACCAATCGAAGTACGCCATATTTTCGCTCGGCTTTCCTAATGAGGTCGCGTACAGCGCGTACACAGATCCCACGAACCCTCCGGCCACCTTTGTGCTCAGAAACCTGGCGTCAACCTTGTCTTTCAGCAACTTCCAGTCACCCGGATTGGTTGTATACAAAAATGAATAACTATTGCCGTGGGCCGCTATTTTCAAAAGCACTTCTCCACGATTCTCAATCCTTTGAGAGGTCAACAACTCTATTTGGTTATGCACCGTGTCGCTATCAATAGATTTATAAAGTTGAATTACCGAATCATCGCCTGCTATTGATTTGCAGATGAAGTAGAAATGCCGCTCGTTCTGAAAGACCAACAATCCGGCTTTTTCATTTTCAGTTCGCGGCGAAAAATCCATTGCAATGCTGGCCGCACCAGCCAAATGTTGCTGGCGATGACCTACAAAACTGGGGTTCACGGCTTCGCTGCAGGTTTCGGGTCGCAATTGCAGCGCCAAAAAACCTTTCCGTTCCGAGAGACTGTACCATTTCGCCCTTGGCGTTCTCAGGAACACCCAGTGGGGATTGAGTTTCTCCTCCTCAAATTCTTCTCTCAAAGAGAACTTGCTGCGGTGCGGATTTCCTGCCTTGGTTTGCGGCGCGACGGGAAAAGGATAATGATATTGAACCTCGTCATGATCGGGATTGATGACCGGCCAGCCGTTCAGCCACTGCACCGGCGCTAAGAAAGTTTCCCTGCCGGTGTTGTAGTAATCGCCTTCATAAGGTCGGCATGCCAAGAACACCGCCCACCATTCTCCGCTTTCGGTTTCCACAAAATCGGCGTGGCCGGTGGAGGTAATCGGAAATTGTCGCTGGGGGTTTAAGTGTCGCTGGGTAAGAATAGGATTTCTTTCATACGAAACGTAGGGCCCGTCCACCTTCTTGCTTCTAAAAACGACTTCGGAATGTTGCTCGGCTGTGCCGCCTTCGGCGGCGATCAAAAAGTAGTATCCATCTTTTTGAAAAATGTGCGGGGCTTCTATCCAAATCGGTTTTTTGCTGAGGTTGGTACCACCGTTGACGAGGATACGCTCTATCCCTTTGACTTTGAGATTTTCGATTTCAAATTCGTACATTCTAATCGTGCGGTGGCCCTCGTACAGCGGCTTGTCATCCGGCGCGATGCTGTTGTAAACGATGTAGGCCCTGCCATTTTCATCAAAGAACATGGATGGGTCGATGCCGTTGATTTGCGGAATCCAAACTGGATTCGACCACGGGCCGGCTGGATTTTTTGCGGTGACCACAAAATTTCCCCCGGCATCAACAAGAGTACAGGTGACATAAAATACGCCACCGTGCTCGCGAATCGAGGGCGCAAAAATGCCGCGCGAAACTCCGAGGCCATCCAAGTTCATTTGCTCCGGCCGGTCCATGACGTGCCCGATTTGATTCCAGTTTGCCAGATCTTTGCTGTGAAAAATTGGAATGCCCGGAAAGTAGGCAAACGACGACGTCACCAAATAGTAGTCGCTGCCTACCCGGCATAGGCTGGGATCGGGATAAAAGCCGGTCAAAATGGGATTGGTGAATTTTTCATTATTCTGGCTCAACAATGGCGAACCCAGGGATAAAACAAGTGCGCAAGCCAAGGCGGAGAGACGTAAAAAAAACGCAAAGTTCTTAGTTGTGAAACCGTAAGAAAGAGACATATTTCCGCCTGCCATCTCTACTTTAGTAGCTCTATTTTCCGGTTTGATGATCTCTGATGTATTCAGCAACCTCGACGAAAGGCGTTGTCCAAATGCACATTGAGGGCATCGTCATACGTGAGACAAACAGCGCATTGTTTATCTTGCCACACATGTTGGTCTTGTGCATGGACTGAGAGCACGCATCCTGACAGACACACCAAAAAAACGACTCTTTCAAAAACTGCAAAAGAAGTTCTCGCAAAAATGAGGGATTCGAATTTCATGCCGACTCACTCTCTTTCCACAACATTCTTTTGAAGAAACGCTCTGATGGCCGAAAAACTGCTCACCATGTCTTCCCGCGTAAACCCGCCGTGTTTCGCGCCATGAATCGTAATAAGTTGATTCGGGACGCCAACTTTGTCCAATGCTGCATGCAACCGTGTCGCGTGACTGTAAGGTACAACATTATCGCCATCACCGTGAATGGTGATGATTGCCGGGAGTCCGGCACGCAGGTGATTAATCGGCGAAACCTGTTGGGCAATCTCATGCCGATTCATCATGCTGCCAAACCACTCAATGGCATAGTGTTTTGCGTTTGGACCCTCGATCAAATCGGCCACATCCGTGATGCCGAACCAGTTCACAATGGCGGCGACTCTTATTTCCGGTTCGATTCCGCCGATCCATCGCAGGCTGTCGGGAGTTGGGCATTGCCGATCAAAAGCCGTTTGCGGCGGCAACATGCCCGTGATTAAAGCGAGATGGCCGCCAGAAGAGGTTCCCGTCAGCACAAACTTGGAAGCATCCAAATTATATCGCTCCGCGTTGTTGGCGGCCCATCTCAACGCACAGCGGCAATCCTCGACCGCCGCCGGCGCCAACGCGTTTTTGGCAATGCGATACTCGACATTAATCACCGCCCACTTCATAGACAAATACGGAAGGAACCACAGCACATTGCGCTCTTTCTGTCCGGCCACCCAACCGCCGCCGTGAAAAAGAATGAGCGTTGGATGCAGCACACTTCGATCGCTGGGCAGATAAAGATCGAGCTTCAGTTCGGTGTTGTTTGCCACGGAATAGGTGATGTTCGGGAAGATATCGTAATCGGCTGCAATGTAATCCTGCCAGTTGTCGGAATTGTTAGCTTGCGTCTGCCCAAAGCTCGCATTGCAGACAGCGAGCAGCGCGACTAACAACACAAAAATACGGGATGTTCGAATCATGTTTCCTCAGAATTGTTAAAAGAGTCAAACTACGTACGCCATTTCCACAGATCCTTGCCGGTCTGCCAAAGGCCCGCCTGCCTAAGGCCTCTGGCGGGCAGGCAGGTAGAGATGACTGATGACCTCTCCCAAACCATAGAATATTTCTGAATGCAGTGCACTGCACAATCCTCATCGCCGACATATTCAGTTTCAGGATCCAAATTCAAGAAGTCGCTTGGCTCGGCGGTCGCGACGGCCGCCGACTCGTTTGGCTCGTTTTTCTTTTGACGGCAAGCAGAGAGCTCGAGCACAAACAAGGAAAGCGCAGCGAACGCTAGAAGATACCGTAGAGATCGGATCATTTTGTTGGCGGTATTTCTATTTGCTGTTGCCATTTTTCTTGGTTTTATGAAAACTCTCCGGCGGTCCCATATAACTCGGCGCGACGTCGCCAGTTTCTATCACCAACTTTTGCAGCACCACACCGGGATCGACCATCCAGAATTTGAGCAGATGTTCTCCCGGCTCACCGATCACATGCTTCGAAATCTCAACCGTGACATTATTTCGCACGGACTCCTCCCAGTCCCGGAAAGTTTTGTTGACGTGCATGTTGATTGTCTGCGGCGACTCATCATCAAAGGAAATCGCGTAGCGCAGTCCCTGATCGTTGTGAAAATTCAAAGTCGGGGATAGAAAAGTCGCGACGCGCACTTCGCCTTTGCTGAAGAAGTGGATTTGATATTCCAGACGGGGACTCTCTCCTCCGGGTGTTTGGCTTTCCGCGGTCACCGGAAACGGTGTCATTGCCGATAGCGTTCGTCCCAAATCCGGGATGCGTTGCCACTTAATCTCTTCGGCTCCAAGGGCGCGCGTGTAATGCTCGGCCTCAATGGAGACATATCCGTTGCTCTCGATGAAGCCTTTTACTCGATCTGGTTTCGGCGCCGCGGGATTGTTGATGACGGCCTGAACCACAACTCTGGCAGCGTTTGGCCCGGTCACCGCAATTGGAACACGTTGTTGACCGGCTGGAGCCCGGGGCCAGTCAACACGGACCCACAGGCGCTGCTCTTTTTCGACCTTGCCTTTTGCAGGAGTAATTTTCAACCAGTGTGCTTCTGAATCGACCGCGAAATCAAAAGGAGTCTGCCCGCGATTAAACACTTCGATATAATATGATGGTTGATTGTAGCAATCGAACTCCGGAAGCACCGCTTCACTTTTTTCCAGCGGCCACCAGTTGGCGGAGCCTTCAACTGCCACGCCCATTTCTGCGTCAACCGGCACCTCGATTTCCTTTACTTCCGGGATAGCGTCTTTATCTGGCTG
>DASWHH010000150.1:0-6002 GCA_036398295.1 bacterium | reverse complement strand
TACGCCGCAAGCGTTGAAACGAGAGTTTAAGCAAGCCTCGATGCAGGACGTATTTATTCATTTGGTGGATCGGTGATCATTGGGAGCGGAGTAATGGAGTGCTGGAGTACGGGATCATTGGGAAATCCGGCTTAAACGATTGACCCAACAATCCATTGATCCATTACTCCAGCACTCCATTACTCCAGCGCTCGATCATTCCAGGTGAATGTTTCACCTAAACTCTATAAGGATATGAACTCGAGAATTGTCCCCATCTTCAAAAAAGAATTCATCCACATCTCGCGTGATTTCCGCACGCTCATGATCGTCATTGCCATGCCGGTGGCGATGCTTTTTCTCTACGGCTACGCCATCAACATGGAAATTCAAAATATCGATCTTGTCGTCCTGGATCGCGATAAATCTCCCGAAAGCGCGGCCCTCACTCGCAAATTCGAAGGCAGCAAATTCTTCACAGTCTATCAATACAATGGCCCCGCGTCGCAACTGGAAACATTTTTCAACGATCGGCGCGCACGGGCGATCTTAATCATTGCGCCGGACTTTTCCAAAAATTTGCGCCGGCAACCGCGCAGCGAGGTGCAGGTTTTGATCGATGCCAGCGATCCCAATGCCGCGCAAGCGATTCGCAACTACACCAACGCCGTTTTTCAATCCTTTAACTCCGAATTGGGCGCCCGCGCCATATTCGAAATCGAAACCTCCATCTGGTACAATCCGGCGTTGAAGAGCGCTTACTTTTTCGTGCCCGGACTGGCGGCGCTGATTCTGATGATGATTTCCGCGCTGCTGACCAGTATTGCCATCGTGCGCGAAAAAGAGACCGGCACCATGGAGCAAATTCTGGTGTCGCCCATTCGGCCTATCGAGATCATCATCGGAAAAGTTATTCCATACATCCTGCTTGCCTTTATTGATCTGCTCATCATTTTGGTAATTGCACATTTTGTTTTCGATGTCCCCTTTGTCGGAAATATCGGATTTCTGCTGGCGGCGTCCCTGGTCTTCATTTTCACGGCGCTCAGCCTCGGCCTAATCATCTCCACCCGCGCCGCAACCCAACAGGTGGCGATGATGGCCGCCCTGCTGGTAACGCTGTTGCCCACAGTTATGCTCTCCGGTTTCATTTTCCCCATTGCCAGTCTGCCGACAATTTTGCGGCTACTTACCTACCTTGTGCCGGCGACCTATTACCTGCAAGTAATCCGCGGCATTATGCTGAAGGGGAACACGTTTTCTCAGCTCTTGCCGCATTTATCGATCCTTGCTGGCATGAGCTTATTCTTGATTATCGTTAGCGCCAAAAAATTCAAAACTACGCTCGAGAGTTGATCATGCAGCAGATTCTCTACCTCATTCAAAAAGAATTCCGCCAGATTTTTCGCGACAAGCCGATGCTGTTCATCACTTTTTTTGCCCCGCTGGTACAAATGACCATTTTGGGCTTTGCGATTACGGTGGATATTAAGAATGTTCAAACCCTCATTGCCGATTACGACCGTACTCCGCTGAGCCGGGAAATTTGCCGTAAGTTTGAAAACAACCCGTATTTTTCGGTGAAGGGGTACATTGAAGGTCAAACCAATTTGCGACAGGAAATTGATGATTGGCAAGCCCAATTGGCGGTCATCATTCCGCGAGGTTTTTCAAAGGAGGCGCAACGGCGGCAACACCCGGAGATCCAAATCATCGTTGATGGACTGGACGGTAACTCTGCGGGCATAGCCATGGGTTACGCGCAGGGAATCCTCGCAGAATATGCCGCGGATGTTGTGACCAACGATCCATCATACGCCGCAACCCAACGCAACTCGACAGTGGTCGATCCGCAAATTCGCATGTGGTACAACCTCGATCTCGAGAGCAAAAACTTCATGGTGCCGGGATTGATTGCGCTTTTGCTAACGGTCGTGACTTTGTTTCTCTCGTCAATGGGTTTGGTGCGCGAAAAGGAAATCGGCACGCTCGAGCAGCTTATGGTGACGCCCATCAAGACCTACCAGTTGATTTTGGGAAAGGTGTTGCCGTTTTTCATCCTCGGATTCTTTGCGTTGACATTGATGATCATTGTCGCTTTCATTGTGTTTCAGCTGGCGGTGGCCGGCAGCCTGATTCTGCTCTTTGGGTTGGCGGCGCTGTATTTGCTTTCGAGTTTGGGATTGGGAATTTTCATCTCCACGTTGGCACAGACGCAACAGCAGGCGATGTTCATCTCCTGGTTTTTCATGATATTTTTGATCTTCATGTCGGGCTTTTTGTTTCCCATTGAGAACATGCCGCCGTTGGTGCAAAAGCTCACCTATCTCAATCCCCTGCGCTATTTTGTGATCATCTCCCGCGAGATTTTTTTGAAGGGCAGCTCCGCAAAATATTTGATCAATGAAATTATTTGCCTCGCCGGTTTTGGTGTGTTGATTTTGGGATTGAGTTCGCTGAAGTTTAAAAAGCGCGTGAGCTAATTTTTTGTTTATGCCATGCCCGCCGGCTTTTGGCGGCTATCCATGGGCAGCAATGATGGCTACCCGACTGATCCCGAACTGTCGACGACAGGCGGGAGCGCGCTCACCAGCCGCGAGCCGGCCGCGAAATTTCACTTGAATAATTGCGCCATTAGATTATATTGAACCATCAGCATCAGAAATGGAGGACGGCAATGAAGAGTCTCTTTGTTGTAATCTGTTTGGTTGCGGCCGCGTCATTGATGGGCTGTTCTCCCATCAGTGTCAAGACCGATTATGACCATGAAATAGATTTTGTAAAGTACAAAACTTTCAAGTGGATGCCTCACCCCGAAAAGGGAGGCCGGGACATGGTGCGGGAAAACTCTCTTTTGGACAAAAGAATCCGGCGGGCGGTTGAGCGGGAGTTGACCGCCAAAGGATACGAACTTATAGAATCGGGACGCCCCGATGCGTTATTGGCATATCATGTTGGCGTTCGCGAGCGGGTGGATGTTTCGACAGTGGGTTACGGATACTGGCGTGGACGATTCCGTGGCCGCTCGGCCTATGTAGACCGCTACAAAGAAGGGACTCTGATCATCGATTTCGTCGATCCAGAATTGCAGCAATTGGTCTGGCGCGGTGCCGCCACCGGGGTCATCGGCAGCCTGGAGGAATCGGAGGAGAGGATCAATGAGTCGGTTACGAAAATATTTGAGAAATATCCTCCCAAATAGCTAAAAATTTTAGGTCGGGTAGAACGACCTTCACTTCACATTCATCTTATCGCAAGGGGGAAGCCGTGCCCGCAGCCGCTCCGGCAATCACGCCTTTTTCAAACCTGCTTCGACCGGGCCTCGAGATACAAATTTTACTTGACTTGCCACAATTATTTTCTATATTGATTTTTAAGGAGTTAATAATCGATCGAGCCCCGCCATGAACCAGGTTCACAAGAATGACATCCGCCCACCTGCCGTGGCCAATATGTTCTATCCTGGCAATCCCAAGATTCTAGCTGAGGAAATTGAGAACCTGCTCAGCCGATGCGAACCCGCTTATCTTGAAGGCGAGATTAAGGCGTTGGTTTGTCCCCACGCTGGCTATACGTATTCCGGCGCCGTGGCAGCGGCCAGTTATAATTTGTTGAGAGGCCGCGACTATTCTATCGTCGCCATCATCTCACCCAGTCATCGCGAGTACTTTCCGGGTGTGTCGGTCTTTACCGGCAAGGGATATGAAACGCCTTTGGGTTTGGCGCCGGTGGCCATGGAGTATGCCGAGGCATTGATTGCAAAAAACGATCGCATTCGCTCATCCTGGGCCGGTCACCGCAAAGAGCATGCCCTCGAAGTCCAGTTGCCATTTCTACAAAAAGTTTTGAAAGATTCGAAAATTCTTCCCATCGTCATGGGCGATCAGGAATACGACACCTGCCAGATGTTGGGGGAGGCGCTCGCCGATGTCTTAAAGGATGCGCCGGCGCTGATCATCGCCAGCTCGGACCTCTCGCACTATCATCCCTACCCGCAGGCGGTGGCGATTGACCGGCGTACCAGCGAGTTGATTGCTGCCTTTGACGACACCGGGCTGATGCACGCCCTCACCGCCGGAATGTGCGAGGCATGCGGTGGCGGCCCGATTATCGCCGCGATGATCGCCAGCAAGAAAGAGGGCGCCAGCAATTCTCGAGTGTTGCTCTATCAAAACTCCGGCGACGTAACCGGCGATCATTCGGCGGTGGTTGGGTACCTGTCTGCAGCCTTTGGAAATTTAAATTAATCACGTCAAAGCAAGTCACCAAGGAGGTGATATGCGCTGTTTCACAAAGTCGATACCGATACTCTTTCAAGAAAAGAACAAAAGTTTCTGCTAAATCTGGCTCGACAAACCATCGCGGCGAAAGTGCGCGCCCAAAATGTCCCGGCGCTAGAGATTCCCTACCTGGGTGTGCAAAAGGAGTGCGGGGCCTTTGTCACTTTGCTAAAAAACAAAAGCTTGCGGGGCTGCATCGGATATATTAAGGGCGTGAAGCCGCTTTACCGGAGCATTCAGGAACTGGCCGAGTTTGCGGCATTTTACGACCCCCGCTTCGAGCCATTGGACGAAAGTGAGCTGCCCAACATTGTCATTGAAATTTCAGTCTTGTCTCCCCTGCGCAAGATAGGCTCTCTAAAAAAAATAAAAGTCAGGCGGCATGGGCTATTTATCCGTTTGGAGAACGCGCAGGGATTGTTACTGCCACAGGTGGCGGCGAAACACAACTGGGATCGCACGACTTTTCTCGAACACGTTTGCTTAAAGGCCGAATTGCCGAGAGACGCCTGGCTCAATCCGGCGGCGGAGATTATGATCTTCGAAGCGCAGATTTTTATGGAACAGCCGAGGGCTGAGGAGTTTGTTTGAGCAGTAGTCGCGCAGGACCAGCACTCGCGGCGGCGACCGAATTGCAAGCACATCATTCATCCGACCCTACTCGCTAACAGCCGTTTGACCACTGAACGTAAGAAAACATGTTGCATTATTGGAGATTTTCTACTAAGATTCCATTGTCGCGCAGATACTTTGCCAGGCCTGATGAGAGCTAAGGCACGGACCCAGCTGTCAACGAACGGTGCCTTCCGGCGAAAGTAGAAAATGGCAGCCAATACCGATTTCAAAATCATCGATCGCCAGCGTTTAGAAGAAATAGAACAGCAAACGTTGGCGCCCTATGCCGCAACCAGTTCGGGTGCACATCAATCACGGCTCCACCCTGAACCCGAACACAGGTATCGCACCGCCTTCCAACGCGATCGCGATCGCATTATCCATTCTCGTGCGTTTCGCCGCCTGAAACACAAACGCCAGGTGTTTCTCACCTCCGAGAGCGATCACTATCGCACCCGTATCACTCACACGTTGGAAGTGTCGCAGATTTCACGCACCATGGCGCGTGCGTTAGGTCTTAACGAAGATCTGACGGAGGCCATTGCGCTGGGGCACGATATCGGTCACACACCGTTTGGCCATCTCGGTGAAGTGATTTTGCACGAAATCATGTCCGGCGACAAAAAAATCGCCAGCGCGGAATTCGGCCACAATTTCGGCGGCTTTAAACACAACTATCAAAGCGTGCGGGTTGTGGATTTTATCGAACGGAAATATCATTTCCGAGGATTGAACTTAACTGCACCCGTTCGCGAAGGCATTTTGAAGCATACCAGATTGCTGCGTGGCCGCTTCAATTATCCGGACTTTCATTACCAGGGATTGAATTTTGATCAGGATATGGCCTCCAACCTCGAAGGCCAGGTGGTGGCCATTTGCGATGAAATCGCGCAGCGCACCCACGATCTGGAGGACGGTATGCGCGCAAAGTTAGTGGAGACCTCGAGGGTGCGTCAGCTGCGTATTGTGCAGATGATAGAGGAGAAATTAAAGATTCCGGACTCGACGGAAAACGACCGCATGTTGTACCCGGGCTTACTTATTCGCGGGTTGATCAATTTGCTGGTGGATGATGTCATTCAAAACAGCCTTAACCGGGTCAAAGAATTTGTCGCGCGTGAAAATCGA
>DASWHH010000149.1:0-2027 GCA_036398295.1 bacterium | reverse complement strand
GGCTTCTCGCTCTTCGGTCTATGCTGGCGCCGATTTTGAAAGGTGTAGCAAGAATTTTGGGGTCAGGGAAACCTGGCCCCTTATTTTCATGAATGGACTAAATATTTCACAACGCCTTCCGTGAATCGTTTCTGCCGATATTTGATAAGAACCATCCTGCTGATCCCGCCGGTGGTTGTTTGCGGTCAGGAACTGCCATTCACGCACTACACTCCAGAAAACGAAATCAATCCCCTGCCATCTGCCGAGGTTCACAAAGTCTACCAAGATCGACAGGGCTACATTTGGCTGGCGGTTTTTTCGTCGGGACTGATTCGCTATGACGGCCATGCGATGGAGCTTTACACTACAGATGATGGGCTGCGTGACCTCGGGGTTTGGGAGATATTAGAAGATCATCTCGGTCATCTCTGGGTCGGCTCGAATACCGGCTTGGTTGTCTCTGAAAGACAGCTTTCCGATTACAACAATGGGGAGAGGATTAAGTTTGTCTCCACGCTCGGAGCTGTTGATTTGCATCAGGCGACGATTCTGCAAAATCGGTTGGCTGTCGATGCGCGCGGCCGGCTGTGGGTTGGAACGGCCGCCGATGGCATGATCCGCTATAGCTATGAACGCCACGCCCCTCAGGACGACGAATCGATTACCCAAGGGATTATCAGGGTGCTGGCCGACACGATTTCTACGGATGTCCGGGGCGAAGGTAAGAACTTGTCCATCCGTTCCATCGTTGTTCGAAAAGACGGATCGGTTTGGGCGGGCGTTGGCCGAGGAATGATGATCGTTTTTTCTACCGGCTCGCCACATTATGAAATTCTAACTGCAAAAGACGGCTTGCCCGATCAAAACATCAATGCCCTTTATGAAACGCCTGCTGGCCAGCTTTGGGGTGGATGCCGCAATGGCGCAGTTTGGAAACTCGAGGCGGGAAATGACCGGCGAGTCGTCACCGTCAACACTCAACTCCAATCGAATGTTCCGTCCATTTTAGCGGCTTCGGATCGTGAATTGTGGATTGCCAGCGAAGGATCGGGGTTGCTGAAGCTCGACGTGACGCGCCCGGAGCAGGGTGTCGTTTATACGCGAAAGAATAAATTACTGAGCGACAATTTGCACCACATTATGAAAGACCGCGAGGGGAATCTTTGGTTGGCCCAGTCCGGAGGAGTTTCAAAACTTCGATATAATTACGAGGCCTTTTTGAATTACACCGCCAATTCCTACGCGGGTGAGCAACCCATTCTTCCGTCAGCTTCCGTGAACGCGGTTCTCCCCAATGTCGAGGGCCACGGGCTGGACGGTTTATGGCTTGGTACTTCAGAGGGTGGCGCGGTCTTCATCCGAGATGATGGACAGGTTGAGCGAATTCAGACGGAACAAGGGTTGCGCAATAACTGGGTGAATGGCTTAGTGTTTGATGAAAAAGGGCGCCTGTGGATGGCCACCGCCGCCGGGATAAATTGTCTGACTTCCAACCCGAACACACCGTTGCCAGCCTCGCGAGAGGTGAACACCGTATCTTTTTTTGGTGGAAAGCGCCGGCTGGCCGGATATCGCAGCACCTCTATTTTTTCGTGCCGATCTATTTCGATAAGCTCAGCGGGCAACAATAGTGAAGTCATAGAAAGCTTGTGGTTTCCTGCTTATCAAAACCTCTACTGCTTGATTAATGAAGAGTGGTATGTTTTCAAAGAACTGTCCGGGCTCCCGACCACTCTTTTTCATGCTGTTGCGGCTGATGATGATGGCCGGCTTTGGGTGGGAACACGCGATCAGGGTTTGTACCGCAGCACCGAAGCCATCACCCTTCCCCGGCTGCGCGAATCAAAGAAGCAAAATGTCGAATTTCAATTGGGGCGCGGCGGTGGAAAATTCGGCAGCGAGATCATCGCGCCTATTTTCGAGAAAATCTGGTCCCGAGCCGAGGGCGCGCCCACCAATCAAATTGAAACATTGATTTGGCGGGATAATACGTTATGGGTAGGAACGCCCGAAGGTCTGGTGGTGCTGGAAGGCGACCCGCCGCA
>DASWHH010000148.1:0-4610 GCA_036398295.1 bacterium | reverse complement strand
AGGTAGCTGGCCAACTTAATCGTCATCTCGCCGGCCTTGGCGGGGTTGGTGAGCGTCAGCGAGTTGATGGAGTTCAGGCTATTAAATATGAAATGGGGGTTGATTTGAAATTTCAGCGTCCGCAACTCTGCTTCCTTGATCAGCGATTTTAATTCTGCTTCCTGAACTCTTTTTTCCTGAAAGTTGTTGTAGTAGATCAAAAAATAGAAAAACGTTACGAAGGTGAAGTAGAGCACGATCCCTAATACCCACCGAATCGGTAGTGAGTTAAAAAGAAAGGTCGCATAATCGGGATGGTTGAAGTCAATTCTCTTTAAGATGAAATAGCCGGCGCCGATCCACAGCGCCGAGTCGAGCATTGCGCCCACGGCATGGCTTAGTCCCACTCGCAAGGCGCTGGACTTTTCCAACGATAGAAATCGGCAGGAATACCACACGCTCAAACCGAGCGCGGCAAAAATCAAGTTGAAGACCACGCTGTCCGCGATGATCACCGGCCAGGGCAACGAAGCCTCGTGCAGATGTCGCAGGACGAGGCCATGCACGATCATGAGCAGCGCCCAGGTCGTGACATAAGAATATACACCGTTTTTGCTTTTCAAAATCGGGTTGGAAAGAGTCAATTCCATTATTTTCTAGCCGATTGGTATTAGGCGCTCTTGATGTGAATGCCGCCGAAAAGCACGAGTCCTTTGATAACCAGGTTTTTGTTTTTCGCGATTTCTTCCGCGGTCAGTTTGCGCCGGGAATCTTCACAGCCGCCAAAAATAGGCATGCATTTTATGATCACATTCCAGTCATCTGGAATCAGGAGTTCCACGCCGCCAAACATGGTCAGCACCTCCAACACATTGTCGCCGGGGGATAACTTAGTGCGGCCAAAATGCAATTTCGTGCCGCCGAAAATGGCGGTCGTGCTGCCGCCCTGAAAATTTTGCGATGTAATGATTCGCTCGTTGCCCCCGAAGATGGCTACGGCATCGACGTGATCGTCGGAAAGAGCGCTGCTCTCCGCAATAGTTTCAGCCGGACGCCGGGATCTTCCGTAAATAATTGAGAGTCCGATCAGAATCAGAATTACCGGCCAGAATTGCCAGATGGTATGCCAGTCCAGAAAGTCCAGGTTAAGTAACAGAAAGATGACACCGATGCCGATCATAAAGGTCGCCGAGCTGCGTTCGCGATAGTTGGAGCTGGTGAACCGCGTGACCCCAATGGCAATCAGAATGACTGGCCAGTATTGCCACACACTGCCGATGTCGATGATGTCCATGTTGTCCAACAAGAATAGCACACCCAACGCTATCAGGGAGAGGGCCAGCCAGAAATTCGCGCCACTGAAGTTTCTTTTGTATTCCATAATATGCTCCTTCGCGATCAATTCTTGGAAAGAACCTGTTCGATAACATCCTGAAACGGAGAGATTATCTTTGGCAGCGTTTTCATAACATTATGCAGGGACTCAAGCAGTTGCTGGTCGCTAAGCAAGATTGAGCCAATTATAATAAGAAACGCCGCAATAATAATGTCCAGGTTCTTCAGGTGTATAATTAATTTTCTCATGTTTTCGCCAAGCTTATTTGGTTTCTGGCAAAAGATACGGAAAGACCCTGGCAAAGAACATGACAAGTCGGTGAACACCAGATAAGTGTCGGCGAGCCGGGAAATCTTGTGGTTTAGCCTTCGGATCGATGACACTCCGATGCGCCGACAGCATCAAAGGATGACCTGCCCTCATAGATTTTCGAGTATGAAGTTCGTCATCAAGGTGTAAACATGTTCCTGGGTGTTGCGCGCGCCTTCGCGGATACCGTGATAGCGCCCGGGATAAAACATCGTCTCAAATTGTTTGTTGTGCTTTACCAACTCATCGACTAATGCGACGGAGTTTTGAAAATGCACATTGTCATCGGCTGTGCCGTGAATCAGTAACAACCTGCCTTTTAGATTTTGGACAAAGTGAAGCGGACCGGTTGTGCCATAGCCATTCGGATTGAGCTGCGGCGTTTGCATGTAGCGCTCCGTGTAAATGCTGTCGTAGAATTTCCAGTGGGTGACCGGTGCCACGGAGATGGCGGCTTTGAAGACCTCATTGCCTTTGAACAGGCAAAGCGCCGCCATGAACCCGCCATAACTCCAGCCAAACATGCCGATGCGCGTCTGGTCAACATAGGGGAGTGAGCCGAGATATTTAGCGGCTTCGAGTTGGTCGTTGACTTCCCAGTGGCCTAAGTTTTTGTAGGTTACTTTTTTGAATGCCGCGCCGCGAGCGCCGGTACCGCGGTTATCCACGCTGGCCACGATGTACCCGTGCTGGGCCAGCATCTGGAACCACAGTCCCTGCCGTCCGTCCCAACGGTTCTGCACGGTTTGTGACCCGGGGCCGCCATACACATACATCAACACCGGATATTTGACGTTGGCGTCAAAATCGGGCGGCTTGAGCATATAGCCGTTAAGTTGAACGCCATCGGAAGTGGTGAAGCCAAAAAACTCATGACGGCTCATGCGGTATTCGCTAAGCGCCGCCTGTTTGTTTTCAACGATCACAGTTTTCCGTTCGCCACGATTCGTGAATAAGCCGATTTGAGTCGGAGAACTAATTTGCGAATAGGTATCGAGGTAGTGTTTGTAATCCGGTGAAAAATCAACGCTGTGCCAGCCCGGATTTTGGGTGATCCGCTTGAAGTTTTTTCCGTCGAGATCGACGGCGTAGAGGTGTTTTTCCAGCGGCGATGCTTCGCTGGCCAGGAAATACACGAGTCGACTGGCTTCATCCAGGGCGCTGATTTCAGCAACGTCCCACGCGCCTTTGGTGAGTTGGCGGACCAATTTGCCATCAAGATTGTAGAGATAGATGTGGTTGTAGCCATCGCGCTCGGACATCCACAAAAATTGATCGGACCTACTGAGAAAAAAAAGATTGTCTTCAACTTCGACCCACCTGTCATCGGTTTCCGTCAAGATCGTCGTGGTCGTACCGCTGGCGACATCGCTAATCAAAAGCTCGTTGTTATTTTGCAGCCGGTTCAGCCGCTGAATCGCCAGCCTGTTGCCTTTCGGAAGCCAGGCGATGCGCGGGATGTACACGTCATTATGAGTGCCGATATCCATCCAGACATTTTGGCCGCTGCTGATGTTGATGACCCCGATTTTGACCACAGAGTTGAGATCACCGGCTTTCGGATAGCGCATGTGGTTCCAATTAAGATGAAGCGAGTCGTAGAGAGCGATACTGAATTCGGGGACGCGGCGTTCGTCCAATTGCCAGTAGGCGATATAAGCGCCATCCGGCGACCACTGCCAGGCTTCAATGATGCTGAATTCTTCTTCATAGACCCAATCAAAGCGGCCGTTGAGAACGTGAGGTTGTCCGTCTGATGTGAGCGGCGTTTCTTTGCCGGTGTTGAGATCCATCAGCATAAGATTGTTATCGCGCACGAAAGCAATGGACTTGCCGTCGGGGGAGAATTGCACGTTTACCTGGGTTTGGTCAGTTGTGGTGAGGTCACGCAGTTGATTAGTTCTTAGGGCAAATAAAGAGAAGTTGCCGCCGGTCTTGGGACGGCGAGCCGCCAGGGTACCCGTAAACAAAATCTGCTGTTCATCGGGTGACCAGATAAAGTGTTCGAATTTTTTCACTTCTTCTCTATAGTTTCTTAGGATGGCTTTTACCGTGGCCACTTTTTTTCGAGCACGACTTTGGAGGTCATATTTCATGAAATTCGTAACGCCGGCTGTGGTGTCGACCTCGTAATAGTAGAAGCTATTGCCACTCCTGGCCCAATGAGCGCCGTTCAGTATCTCATCGCGAAATTTCGCAGAGGTGAAGATTTCGGCGGCGGTAAAAGTTTTTTTGGTTTCTTGTGGAAAAGACTGTGTGATGAAGATTAGAAAGATGAGACAGGTCTGACTGCGAATCTTCATTTTCCCTCCTCCAGTGCTTTGATTTTGCACGCCAATATAGGGGAAAAGGAATAAAAATCAAAGTATTTTAACCGGGGCGGCTTGGGGAAAGGTGGGTTGCTTTGCACCGTGGGCTAAAACAAAAAAGGCGGAGACCGCGCTCCGCCATTTTTTGAAACGAATCTCGGCATTAGTTCGTGCCTGGTTTTGCGTGAACGGCCTCCACTTCGATATTGATCGTCACTTCGTCGCCCACCAGTAGGCCGCCGCCGTCGAGGGTTTTATTCCATGAAACACCAAATTCTTGACGGTTCACTGTGACACTGGCCTGTGCTGCCAGGCGTTTACCACCCCAGGGATCCGGAACCGGGCCAACCAAGGTAAAAGGGAAAGACACCTCCTTGGTAACCCCGCGAATCGTAAGATCGCCGGTAAGCTGGTAGCCGGCACTCGTCTTTTCAACTTTCTTGCTTTTGAATGTGATTTCCGGATGTTTTTCCACATCAAAAAAATCGGCACTGCGCAAGTGAGCATCGCGTTTGTCGTCGTGCGTACTTATGCTGGCAGTTTTTATGGTCACTTCTAGAGACGACTTAGTTATATCGTTTTCGTCCAGCATGATGGTACCGGCAAAATCACTGAATTCTCCCTTGGTGTTGCTGATGACCAGATGCTTAACCGAGAATCCAACCGATGAGTGGGCC
>DASWHH010000147.1:0-4191 GCA_036398295.1 bacterium | reverse complement strand
CTACCACCTTCGTGCCGGGCGTGTGTTTGAAAATGTACACTTCCCACGCGCCGCGATCGCCCGTGCCAATTACACCAACTTGCAGTGTATCATTCGCGGAAACGCGATTGCTGTTGTGCGCGGCGCCCGCCAGACCCAACGACGCGCTGGCAGCAATGGCGCCGCTGGTTTTCAAGAATTCTCTGCGCGATAGTTGGCGACTCATGCTTCCTCCTATTGGACCAAAAAAGTATTGTCAAAGGTATAGAGATATTTATGGGCGTTATATTTTATTTTTCAAAAGGTTACTTTACCCTGATTTGACCTCCCTAAAAAATGTCAATTCTTGACCTGCTTGCCTCCTCAACTCATCCCCTAAATCCCCTTCTCTTGTCAAGAGAAGGGGACTTTGCTTTGTTATATTTGAATTTCTCCGTAACCGCTCCTCCCCCTCTCTTGGCCAAGAGAGGGGGCCGGGGGGTGAGTTCGACAGGGGACTACCGCTAAAGCCCATGCCTCATAAACGCGCGTTCACATAGCTCTCCACTAAGTTCAAAGCCGCTTCTTTTCCGCCAGAGCGGATCGGCTCAGCCGACAGCAAAACCTCCCTGCTTTCATAAAACTTTGACACTAGCGACAAAAAGTCGTGCGGCGATCCAAAAAGCTAATCCTCATTGCCTGTCATGCCCGCATGCTTTCGGCGGGCATCCACAAAAATTGGCAGCTTATGGACTCCTGCTTAAAACATGCGGGAGTAACAGTTGGTGTTTCTGAAAAGGCTTACGCCTCCTCACATCGGCATCACTGACACTCTGACTGGATTTCGCAGCACCTTCGCCCATTTCTGAATGTCCTCGAAACGATGGTCGTTGCCAATTCGAAAAACCAGATAGGCGTTCTCCTCAACGTAGCGGCTGCCTTTGGGAACGAACGTCAGATGGTCGTGGATGAGGCGGCGGTTCCAGTAACGACGATCAAGCCACTGGCCGATTTGTGTATGCGGCTGGTAAGTCGGCGACGGGCTGCCAAACTCGTTGGTGTTTTCGTATTTCAAACGAATGGTTCCAAACGCGAAGCCTTTGCCGCGATGATAGAAGCACAGCCAACTGGCATCGTCTTCGATGGGATGGGTTTTCAAAAGGGCATGGCGTTTTTCAATTTCAACCTCGACGACCTCGCCGTCCGGGCGCTGGAAAGCGAGGTGCGTAAACATGCTGTCCATGGTCATCTCATCGTTGCGCAGCAGTTCCAGCCAGATATCTGCTTTCATTTCCATGCTGGAGTAAAATCGGAAATACGGCACGCTGGCGTAAAACTTATAGACTGCAGTCAAGAGAATCTCAGGATGATCAGGCGCCCAATCCTGACGAACCGTTCGGACGACATACGGTCCGGATTCGACTTGATTGACTTTCGGATTTTGCCAGTGGGCGATGGTGGTATAGTATTCCAACCCCGGACGTTTGAAGTTTGGCGCCCAGTGGACGCGATCCTCGGCGTTGGTGAGCAGCTGGTCGAAGCCCAACTTGATCAGCAGCTCACGAATTTGCCCCGACGGATGACCTTTGGGATCGGCGTGATCGCTGCGGGTGAGATCGGCGGAGTAAAAACTATTGCCGACACGCAGCTCGGTGCCCTCGCCCTCCAGGGTCAAATCGCTATTTCCTTTTTTCAACCCTACCGGGAAAGTTCTGATTTGAAACGCTCTCGTTTCGTCCGCCCTTAGCAGCGTCGGAAACACGACCGAGAAAGCAGCCTTGCCCTGACTGCTCCTGACATCAAAAAGCTGGCAGGGGATGATGAGATCGCTGGCCTCGTCAAACGCGAAGATCTCGTCAGTGGAGTCGAGTAACGAGTCAGCGCATTGCAGCGTCAGCTCGATGTATTCCGACTCGCGTTGAACGCCAGCGGGCTCGGTGATGACCAGCCGGGCCAATATTCTCTCCTTCGCAACTGCATCAAAATGCAGAAACGCGAATGCAAAACAGAGGCAGCCCGCGATGATCGGCCACCAGTGGATCGCAAATCTGGCATTTGCTTTATTCACACCAGATCACCATACCCTTCGCAATTCCGGGAATCGTGCAAGCCAGTTTACCGTCGCGTATTTCCGAAGCGATTTCCTCGACCTCGCCGAGATACGGCAGCGCAAGGACCTTGCTGCCAGCCTTTGCTGGAAATGTAATTCGCACATTTTCTTCCGGCAGTTGTGCCGCATTTTCCTTGCCTTTCAGTCCCTTGTAATTGGCGACGAAAACGTGCATCTTGCCATCAACCATTGCCGTCTGCGTGGACACGAACGGAGTGGCATCGATGGTTACGGGTGATTGAAAATTAAATTGGCTGTCGATGCGGCTAAAGAAGTCGGCCATCATCGCATAAAACGGAGCGTTTTGATGCTGGCCCGGCCACGCGTGTTCATCAAAACTCTGGCGAGCTGTTTGGAAATAAGCCTTGCCCGGGCAATTCGGATAATAGCTGAATTCTCTTCCGCTGTTGGACATCATTTCTTTTCCGGCATCCGAAATCTCGAGCAGCGTATGCAGTGGATTCTGCGCGCGGGTCGCGCCGGTGGCATCGTATTTTCCGGACTCGCCCGTCACCACCAGCGCTTTGCCGGATTTGAAGTATTTCTCGATTTGCGAATTCTCCTCGTCACTGAGGCATTTGACGTCCGGCAAAATCAGCACTTCGCCGGCAAATCCCGACAGTGTTCGCGGGGTCACAATTTCAAACTCACGATGGCCTTGCAGGAACATGTACAACACGCCTTTGTACGAAGCCATGAAATCGTCCGCGAAATAGTTGCGGGTCTTTGGTGAAAAATAAATGCCGATGGGATGAATGGGCGTTCTGGGCAAATAAAAGATCTTCTCGTGGTCGGAGATCCACTTGTAGACAACTTTGCGCGTCTCAAAATCATTTGAACCGGACATCACATGCCTGGCTGCATCCCAGCAATTGGTACCCGCCATCACGTTCGACAGCATGAGATTTTTGATCGCATCGCCCGGGACAATTTTTTCCTGCTCCGGTCCCCACGAATAGCTCAGCATCCACGAGGCCTTGCCGCCGGCAAACGCGCGGAAGGTGTACATGCCCGCCATGCGCGAAAACCAGTCGAGCGGATTCTTGCTGGCGGCATTGCCGCGGCCGCCACTGTACTCGTGGGCGATGACGTCCACCACTTGAAACAGTTCATAGACATCGGCGCCAACGCGCACCGCGGCATCCTCGATGCCGGGATAAATCTCCGCGATGACTTGGCATTCGGGGTTGACCGACTTCGCCTGCTCGCTGATTTCCTTCATGAAATTGGTCAGGGCCACGATGCGGAAGTCCACCCACTTGCGAAAATTCGCGTCGCTGAAATCGCCAAGTTTGAGATCACTTTTCGCATTCAACCCGGTTTTCTCCTTGAACGCGGCGACGGTGTAGTCATCGAAACTCGCCCAGCTATCTTCCCAGCCGTCGAAGTGGGTCATCCAGTAGGGGATGTCCACGAAAATACCGTCGATGCCGGTGGCGGCAATTTGGCGGACGCGTTCCATGTAAATCTTTCGCCATTCCAGCGCGTAGGGCGAAATCCACACATCCTCGTCGCCTTCGTCAATCCAGAAAGCGGTGCCGCCGCCAAAGATGGCCGGCTCGCCGGTGAGCTTGCGCTGCACCCAGTCCGGATGACCTTTGAAAAAAGTGTGTTCGGTCTGGTCCGCGTTGGCGGTGATGCACTCGAGCCCGGCAATGTAAACGAACGAGTAGTTGTTGATGGCGTGGGCTTTGTCAGCCATCGCCTTGATGGCGGCTAACTTCTCGGTCGGATCGAGAAAGCTTTCATAGCGACCGGGAATATCGTTGTCCACTTCAATCCCGAAAACATTGGTCTCGGTAGCGCGCGTGATGGTGTTGTCGATATTGCTGAGGTTGAGTCCATGTCCCGCGATGCGAACGTAGTTGGTCCAGTTTTGGGTGTGTTCTTTTTGTGACGGTGGTTTTCCGCACGCGATCATCAACGTCATCAGCGTGCAGGCAATCAGCTTCAGTATCGGCAGTTTCATTTCTCCTCCAAAGGTTTGACGAAGCGGATCATTTAGGAAAAGAGACTATCGCTACGATTGTCATTTCGAGCTGAGCGCAGCGAAGCGAGAAATCTGATCGGAGAACGATATGTGCCCCGCCAGATTTCTCACCCGACAAAAATCGTCGGGATTC
>DASWHH010000146.1:0-2750 GCA_036398295.1 bacterium | reverse complement strand
CTTTTGCTGGAAAATACTCAGCAACAATTTGTAATCCGCGCCAGCGATCACCTCCCCGCGACGAATACGCTCACAAAGCCCATCGCCCTGCTGACGCAGTATTTGCGGCTCGCCGATTTTCTTTTGTTCAATCATCAAATTCACATTCCGTTGCAGAATCGTGATGACTTTTTCGCGCTCTTCAGGCGTGGCGATACTGTAATCAGCTCTATCCATTTTTATCCGATTTGAAGGCCAGGGGCATGCCGAATTGAACAGGGCTTAATTTAGAATACCAATCCCCCAATGTCAATCAATTTAAAGATTCCAATTGACTATTTAGCCTAAAGTAAGTACATTCACCACCTCAAAACAATTGTATCAATCACTGGAGGATGTATGGCGTCTGTCTCCGAATTTAGAAATGGCATGGCAATCAAATATAACAACGACATTTGGGTGGTCACGGATTTTCAGCACGTCAACCCCGGGAACTGGCGCGCCTTTATCCGCACGAAATTGAAACAGCTCAAATCCGGCAAGGTAGTTGATGTCACGTTTCGACAAAATGACCCCATTGAAGAAGTCCGATTGGAGGAAAGGGAAATGCAGTTTCTGTATGCATCCGGTGACGAACTCTACTTCATGGACACGGAAAACTATGATCAGATCAATGTCAGCAAAGGTATCATGGGTAACCAAATTAAGTTTCTCAAGGAGAATAGCCTGGTCAATGTACAATTCCTCGAGGAACGACCGGTTAGCGCCACGTTGCCGATGTTTATTACCTTGAAAGTCACCACCGCGCCGCCCGGGGTTAAGGGTGATACCGTCTCGAACCTGCAAAAATCCGTCACACTAGAGACCGGCGCCGAGATTCAAGCGCCGCTGTTCATCAAGGAAGGCGATGTGATTAGAATCGATACGAGGGACGGGCGGTATATCGAGCGTGCCAGCAGTTAATTCGCAAAGATCAAAAGCAAAAGGCCGTCACTGGGGACGGCCTTTTTATTTTGGTCAACGTTACAAGGTCTTTAGCTCTGTAATATGAACACCAAAATATACGCAAACGCTAAACCCAAAAACAGCAGAAAAAAGCGCTGGTAGTAAATGCGTTTGTACAGTTTACATTCCATACAGATGTAACTTGCCTCCCAAGTCGTTATTAAGTGTGACATTTCACAAGGTGCCTCGTTAAGAAAACATTTTCGGCATCTTCCCTAAAAAGTCCAAGATGCTAAATAATCTTAACAAAAAAATCGGCATCAAAATACGCTAAAAATTCCAAAAAAACAAGCGTTTTGTCGGGTTTCTTCATTGCCAGATTTCCGGGTACTTTAAGCCGGTTGCCGTATTAAACAGCACAATGCGGTCGCTGGCATTCACCTCGCCCTCTTCTTTAAGCCGTTTCATCGCTGCCAGGGTGGCTGCGCCTTCCGGGCACATGAAAATCCCCTCCACCTGCGCCATGTCCTTCATCGCAGACAAAATCTCGTCATCGCTGACGGAGATGGCCACGCCGCCACTCTCTCGGATTGCCTTTAAAATCAGGGCATCGCCGAACGCTTTGGGCACGCGCAGTCCCGCTGCCAAAGTCTGCGCATTGTGATAAAACTCCGACTCGGTTTTTCCGTCTCCAAATGCCCGGGTAATCGGATCGCAGCCGCGCGATTGCACGGAAATCATGCGCGGCCTGCTTCCGGAAATCCAGCCCAACTCCGCCAGTTCCGAGAAAGCTCTCCACATGCCAA
Organism: bacterium; assembly: GCA_036398295.1. Taxonomy (GTDB): domain Bacteria; phylum Zhuqueibacterota; class Zhuqueibacteria; order Oceanimicrobiales; family Oceanimicrobiaceae; genus DASWHH01. Next base: position 1,020 of record DASWHH010000146.1, on the reverse strand, counting down.
TGAGTCCGGTGCCGCCGCCGGTGGGGTAGAGAATCACGTCCGGCAAAGTCCACTCAAACTGTTCCGCGAGTTCCCAACCCATGGTTTTTTTGCCCTCGAGGCGATACGGTTCCTTGAGCGTAGACATATCGAACCAGCCCATTTCGGCCTTTCTTTCCGCAATCATTTTAGCGCAATCGCTGATAATGCCCTTCACCAGCGTGACCCGGGCGCCGCACACCTGCGACTCGATGAGATTCAAACGCGGCACGTCTGCGGGCATGAAAATGAAACACTCTATACCGGCGCGCGCCGCGTAGGCGGCTAATGCGCCGCCGGCGTTCCCTGCCGTTGGAATGGCCACTCTTTTTATTCCCAACTCCAGGGCTTTCGACACGGCCACCGCCAGGCCGCGGGCCTTAAAACTGCCGGTTGGGATTTGCGATTCGTCCTTCACAAAGACGTGCGGGAGGGCCAATCGCCGACCCAAGCTGCTAAGTGGAATTAATGGGGTGAATCCCTCTCCAAGAGAAACTATGTGTTTCCCTTCGAGTATGGGCAGAAGTTCGCGGTAACGCCACAAATTTGGGAGGCGATTGCTAAACAACTCTTTGGAGAGCTTTTTTTTAGCTTGCTCTAAATCGTAAACCGCCAGCAGCGGTTTATTGCAGGTGAGACAGAAGGTTTGGATCTCGCGGTGATCAAAAACACTTCCGCAATTGCTGCAGGCGAGATGTTTCAATAACGAATCGGTAGACATCGTCACTTATCTTCGGAGCCACCAAAATAGAGATAGCGATCCAAAAGTTGCACAAACGTGCTCCACTTCTGGCCGGGCTGCTTTTCCTTTTTCTTAATACGAAGAAAGGCGTTGGCCTTGGAATCAAGCTCGTCGGCATAGTACAGAATGATTCCCTCCAGAGTCATGGGAACAACGGGGGACGCCTGCTCCAATTTGCCCTGGTGGCTCAAAATCAGATGCGTCAGCTCAGTTTCCAGTTCTTTCGGAAAGCCCGCAATCTCTCTGATTTTCTCAGCGAC
>DASWHH010000145.1:0-2427 GCA_036398295.1 bacterium | reverse complement strand
AGCCCGTGAAATGGCGTTGATGACCTCGTTGTCGTTCTTGCCATATAAATGAAAACTCAACTCGCCTTCGCTGGAGTGCATCAGACGACCTTTCATCGGTATAGCCAGTCGCATGATTTTTTCGGCGAGCCCAGCTTGTGCAAGCGCATGAATCCCCCGCGCCGACAGCGCGAGATTGATCGAGCGCCCGGCGCCGATCTGCTCTTTGCGCATGTCGGGACGGCGTTCGAAAATTTCTACTTGAAAGCCGCGTTTGGCAAGATAGATGGAGAGAAGCGAGCCGGCCAGTCCGGCGCCCACCAGTGTGATTTCTTTTGATGTTTTCATCTCTAACAAAGCGTTTTCTCGAAGCAGAGCTTTGAGTTACGGGATTGCGCCGCGGGAATGGACTATCTGTCCGGTTATCCATTGGGCTTCTTCGGAAGCCAGAAAGACCACCAACTTAGCTGCATCTTCTGGCAAACCAATGCGACCCATCGGCGCCCGTGCGATTAGGTGCTTCTTTAAATCTTCTGACATCCAACCGGTATCCGTGCCGCCCGGATCGACCGCATTGATGGTGATGCCCCGTGCCGCGAGGGCTGGGCTCAGACTCAGTGTGAGCGCTTCGACGGCTCCCTTGCTGGCGGCGTAGGCCAGCTCATTTGGCATAGGGTGCAAGCTCTGACCGGAGGTGAGATTGATGATGCGGCCGCCGGTTTTGGCTTCGAAATTGCAGACAAATTCTCTGCAAAGCAACGCCATTGCCCGAACGTTGACGGCGTAGTGTTTGTCGAGTTCATCCGCACCGTCGTCCAAAATTACAGACGTTGGCTTTCCTCGTGAATGATTTTTGCGAAGTTATGAACGTCACTAAATCGATTATACAACGGCACCGGCGCCACACGTATCACATCCGGCTCGCGCCAGTCGCAGAAGATGCCGGCGGCGTTGAGTCGATCGTGTAACCGCTCTCCATTCTCTTTCACCCGAATTGAAAGCTGGCATCCACGCTGCTGCGGATCGCTGGGAGTGATGATAGAAATATTCTCGTCACGGTTTTGATTTAACAAAAACTCCAGATAACCGGTGAGTCGCTCGCTCTTTTTACGCAGCGCTGGCATGCCCGCTTCATCAAAAATATCCATTGCAGCGCGCAGAGCGGCCAATTGGAAAATGGGCGGATTGCTGAGCTGCCAGCCTTCGGCGCCGGGGATGGCTTCAAAATCAAAGGGCATCAGAAAGCGGGTTTCCTTGTTTTGACCCCACCAGCCGGCCAAACGGGGTAGGTCAAATCGCCGCGCGTGTTTTTCATGAACGAAGCAACCGGCAATCGCGCCGGGGCCCGCGTTCAAGTATTTGTAGGAGCACCACACCGCGAAGTCGACGTCCCAGTCGTGGAGATTCATCACCAGATTGCCGGCGGCGTGGGCCAGGTCGAATCCAACTACGCAACCTTTTCCGTGGCCGGCTTTCGTGATGCGCTCCATTTCAAACGCTTGACCCGTGTAGTAATTGACGCCGCCCAACATAATCAGCGCCATGGAATCACCTTCATTTTCGATGAGCAGTTCGATGTCTTCTGTGCGCAGCGTTGATTCACCGTCTCGCGGATGCAACTCGAGAAGCGATGATTTAAAGTCGAGTCCGTGAAATTTGATCTGCGATTGCACCGCGTACCGATCCGATGGAAACGCATTGGCCTCGATGACGATTTTGTGCCGCTCTGGCGTTGGACGATAAAACGACACCAGCAGCAGATGCAAATTCACGGTGAGGCTGTTCATCACTACGACCTCGATGGGCTTTGCGCCGACGAGTCGCGCCGTTTGTTCGGCGAGGAATTCGTGATACTTGATCCACGGTTTACGGGCGCTCATGTGGCCATGCACACCCATTTTCGCCCAATCATGCAATTCCTGTTCAATATATTGTCGTGCGGTTTTCGGCTGCAGTCCGAGGGAGTTGCCGGAGAAGTAGATGACGTCTTCGCCGTTTCGCTTCTTGGGGATGTGAAATTCCTCGCGATATTTTTTTAAGGGATCGGCGGCGTCGAGTTCGAGAGCGAAGGAGTTAGTGTTTCGATAGTTTAGCATAATCTGTCAAACTCGGGCTTTTTCAAGCTCCTTAAGAAAGTTGCAACGCTTACTATTCGCACGCTTTCATACTTTTTCCGCGGGAAGTGTTTGAGGTTCTTTGCAACCAAAAAGTCAGCGCGACCAATGACCGCCGTCTCCAAAAACTTGTTGTCATCGGGGTCTTTGCACACGCGTGTTAATCCTGTGAGCTCAACCGAGCCATGAAGTATTAGAACCGGACATGCCAATTTGTCCATTGCCAGCAAACTTGATCTCTGTTTGATGGCCTCGTCCGTCATGCCAGTTTCGGCTCGCATGTTTTCTCGTATGCCCTCCAATTGGGTAGCATCATAAGCTTTTTGAAAATCGT
>DASWHH010000144.1:0-5626 GCA_036398295.1 bacterium | reverse complement strand
ATTGAATTCGCAGATATTTGGCGAATCCAAAATCAAGCACGCTCGCTTCTCAAAGCGGAGCTTTGAGTTACATTGATCCACTAATCGACCACTCCATTACTCCTGCTGCTATCATCAGTGCGAGCAACCTAATGCTCGCAGCTCAATTTAGCTGATGTGTCTGGAAAAGGTTAGACATTCATCTGTGGTCTTCGCACCACGACTTTAGCATCGATTTTGCGAGGCTCATCTACTCGCTTCAATAGCCAGATCGCGGAGGCCAACGCAAACAGACCGGCCATCATAAAAATCAAATTGTAACCCAGTCGATCCGCTAGCCAGCCCATGAGAATTGCGAACAGCAGAAATGGTGATGAGACCATATTCGAGAGCGAAACATAAATGGGACGATCGCGTTCGCGGCACAACTCCGAAATGATGGTCAAACGCGAAACGTGCTTCAGCGCTGTCACAAGAGAAAAGCAGACAAATGTTAAATAGTAAAGCTTGATCGAAGGCGACACAATCGCAAACACACCGGCCAGTACCGTGAAAATTGCCGCGAGTATCAGATTCAATTTGTGCCCATAGCGATCCGCCATCAATCCAAAGAATAGATTGCCGACAATCGAGCTGACCATAATCGTAACCGTGAACTGCCCAATGTAGCCGTCCGACAGGGAAAATCTCTCCAGAGCATTGACGGTGTAAAACGCATCAGCGATCATAGCGAGCATCATCAATGCGTCGGCGACCAAGTAGTTTCGGAAGTTGCGATCACTTTTCAAAATTACCAGCAGGTGCGACAGGTAGTCCTTCTGGTTAAGAAGGCGCGTGGCATGGCTCGGCAGCTCTTCCTCCAATAGGGTTAGAAAAAAATAGGAACCCATGAACGCAGCAAACGCCAGCAAGAATAGCAAGGCAAAGTTATTTGGAAACGCCAGCGTGTCCAAAATAAACTTGACCAGAAAGCCGCCGCCGACACCGAGAATCGCGCCAAAAAGCGCCCGCAGAGAAAACAAGCGTCCCCGCAGTTTCACCGGCGTCAGTTTCGAGATCATGTCGAACCATGATGGCACCGTCAGACTGCCGCCAAAGGCGGCCAGGGCAAACATGAAAAAGAACAGCAGCAACGCCACGTTGCTGGACACTTTCACGGTCGCAAATGCCAGCAGACCCATGATCAGCCATGGCAGCCGCTGCAGCCATGCCGTGAACAAAAAAATTTTCTTTTTGTACGGAAAGCGTTGAACATAATGGGCGACGAAAATTTGCGGGAAATTGGTGACGATGTTCCAGACTACGACGATCAGAGCAATGGCCACGCTGCTGCCGCCAATTCGTTTCACGAACACCGGTAAAACGGTCGTCAACGAAACCAGACTCAACCCCAAGGCAAACAGCGCTCCATCCCAGATATTGGCCTGGAAATTATGTTTCACCGTGCGGTTGTTGGCTTCCTGCGCTCCCTTCAACAGCCACTCAACCACAAAAACACCCTTTTTAATCGATGATCGATGATTGTCACATGAAGCTAACGGCCAATCATCCACGAAACACCTTGACTTCTTTGGGCTCTAATTTCACCATTGCCATACATCCCTGCTCGTGCGTCGTCAGCCGTAAAGTTTCGCCGCGGAATTGCTCTTTTAAATCCGCACGATTTTTGAGCGGCAGATAAATTTGCGCCTCAACTTCGCGCGGCTCCAGATTCTGGAAAATGATCATGACCTCGTCCTTTGGCGCGGTCAAAAAATCAACTCGAACATTTTCCTGTCCAATCACTTGTGGCCGTTCGATAGCCGCCGCCCAGTCCACCAAACCCGCGATAAGATCGCCGTTTGCGTCGTGACCGTCGCGGAATAATCCAAGACCCAAATAGCTGCCGATAAGAATTGCCTTGCCTTTGCCATACTCTGCAAACGTGATGGCCGGCTCGCCGCTTTCCCAGTCTGCGAGCGATTCGGCGCCGTCGAGGAAAAAGGTTTCTTTCACCATCGTTCCAAAAAGTTGCGTCCCCTTTTTTACAAAAGACACCTGGCGAACGACGTTCATCACCACCGGTTCTTGAGCGTGGATGGGCGAAACTACGGCCTGACGAGCTTTGAAGACTTTGTGGAGTCCATAGCCCGGCACCGTCGTTTGATGATGGCCATTTTCAAGATGCCAGCCCGCAAAATAACTTTCGCCGATGAGCACGCCACCGGCCCTCACCCACGCCTGCAGAGCTGAGCAGATCTTTTCATTCAAGCAATAGGGAAAAGGAACGTAGATGACTTTGTACTGCTTTAGATTTTTTTCGTCCGCAAACTCGCGCGGGTGAACAAAATCGATTCTGAAATTTTTGCGATAGAGCGCCTGATGCGTACCAAGCAGGGAATCGGTTGCGGAGTTCTCTTTACCGGTAGATGCCCAGGCGAAAATTTGATTCTCCGGCGAATAGAGCAGCGCGACTTCAGCTTGGGCCGGTGCAGCATCCAGCAAGAAAGCCGCATTCTTCTGCAAAACTCTTCCCACTTCTGCATAAGACTTCAGCCACGGTGTTTCAGCGCCGTCGAGAAAAGTGAGCCCCCAGGTCGGCGCCTCCCGGCCGAGAATTTCCGGACGATACTGCCAGAAAATAAAGCCCTTTTGATTGGCCGCGACTCCTGTAAAAACGCAGCGCTTGATGTCGTTCATGTCGATGGGCTTCGGCAAGTCGAGGGTGTAGCCGGGCAGCATCAGCATTTCCGCCGAGATGATGGGCTTGCCTTTGGCGCAGGATCGCAGCACATCCGACATCATGGCGTCGTCCATCTGCGTGAAGCCATGGAGGTCGCCGTACTGTCCGACGTTCCACGGATCGTTGGCGGTGGAGATCACAGGAAATCCTTGAATGAAAACATGATGGCACATCAGGGGATGCCGGCCCTGATCTGCGGCTTTCGCCACCTCGAATCGCCGCCGCACGTTTTCATCGAGCGTGTGAACGAAAAACATTCGCCAGTCGATCAGGTCGTTGAAGGTGTTACGGGTTTTAGGAACTTCAATATTGTCGAAAGATTTGTAGTTACGACTCCACGATTGATTGAGCCGGTCGATGCTTTCATACTTTTGGGCGAGCCAACCTTTGAATGCTTGCCGGCAGCGATCGCAATAGCATAGCATGTCGCCCATTTTGTTGAGGTCGTTAGCATAGAGCCGCATCTCCGCCATGCTGCTGGTCAGCTCCGGCTCGCTGCCGACGTTCCATATTTCCAGCGCCGGGTGATCTTTATAACGTTTAATCGTCTCGGCGAGAAAAGGAAACATGTGCTCGACGGCTTCGCGATGATTGAAACACAAACCCAGACCGCCGATTTGCCGGTGCGGCTGCGTCTGCGGCCCGATGCGCCGGCCGTCAAGGGTCAGCATCGAGGCGTCCGCATATTTTTGGTAAATCCACGCCGGCGCGACGTCGAAGATGGTATTGAGTATCACCCGCAATTTGTGGTGATGCGCGATGTCCATAAGCCGGTCGATGTCAGCGAAATAAAAATCATTTTCAGCGGGATGATTCCACCGCCACTGCACCCAAAATTTGACGGTGTTGAAACCGAGCCTCGCAAAATTCCGGAGATCGCGTTCCCAATCGTCGGGATGAGGCGACGGCGCACGGTAGTATTGCGAGCCAAAGGGGATGTATTCCGAGCTTAAGAGTTTGCGCATTGCGTTGTTTTTGAAATTATCATGCCCGAACGCTTTGTCGGGCATCCATCATTCACCAAAATGGATTCCCGCCAAACTTGTACCCGCATGTTTTTAGCGGGTAAGCACGCGGGAATGACATTCAGCTTGCTTCCTCTAAATCACAAATTGCGAAAGGTGCTTCAGTCCCAATTGCAGTCCGGTTTTGATTTTCTCTTCCGAACCTTCCCACACCGGATCTTCATGCTCGATGGACAACACAAAATCGTATCCAACTTCTTGCAACGTCGAAACAAATTTCCGCCAGTCGATCTCTCCCAGACCCGGCATGCGATAGCGCCACCAGCCGGACTTCCACGGATTAGCATTCAGGCGCTGGGAGAGAATGCCGTAACGGTACTTGCCATCACGGAGAATCTCCGTGTCTTTGGCGTGGGCGTGGAAAATTTTTGAGCCATAATCTTTGACGCAGCGGAGATAATCGACACCGAGCCAGTGGAGATGCGACGGGTCGAGGTTCAATCCGAAATTGTCCGCCGGCACTTCGTTGAACAGCGCATCCCAGAGTTCCGGCGAGTAGGCGTAATTTCCCGGCAACCCGAACTGCTGCCAGTTGTCCATCGGACAATTCTCAATCATCAATCTGACGCCGCGCTCCCCGGCATATTTGGCCAAGTCGCGGAACACCTGTCCGATCTCTTTCATGTTTTCATCCGGTGATTTATCCGGCCGCCCTCCGACGAACGTTCCAACGAGATTCACTTCCAGCAAGGCCGCTGTCTCTATCACTCTTTTGAGATGATCATGACTTGCTTTGCGTTTATTGAGATCGGCGTCGAGGTTGTTGTCGTAGTAAGCCAGCGACGAGATGCCCATTCTGTATTCGGCAAAAAGGTCTTTGACGCGCTTGCCGTCGTCCTTCGAAAACGTCGCCGCGTCGATCTGACGAGACTGGTAATCACGGGTGGAATCAACCGGCCACGCCGCCAATTCCAGCATTTGAAATCCCTGCTGCGCCGACCACTTCACCAGATCGGCCAAATCAGCTTTTGGCAAACAAGCTGTGAGAAAACCTATTTTCATTTTTCACCTTGAGTGTTACTCAAAACGCAATCGTTTGGCGCGCTCGATCATCTGTCGTGCTTCCGGCGTATCCATCGGCTGCGAGGAATGATACAACACCAACGATGGCAGCACCCCGAGATCTGCGTACGCCGCTTCCTGAAATTTGAACATCGGATGCGACGGATGTTTTGTCAACAGGTGCGGTGTAAAGCGGGTGTATTTGCCAAATAAGCAGGTGGAAACGGGATGCGCACGCCGCCAGGGAGCCTGTCCATCCATGGCGTGCACTTCGGCAATGCTGTCGATGCCATGAATCTGCGCCATCGGTAGCGCGCTGAGCGTCTGCTCATGCTGGCCTTCTCCCGCAAAAAGTATTTTGGGAAATGCCGCCTGCAGGCGCTGGATGTGTTGGCGCATGCCCTCCAAAAAATTGGGACCGCGGCTGACGTTGAACGCCAGCAAAGTTTGATCGAGAAAAACCGCATCCACTTTGAAGAGGTTGATCAAATCGCCGATGACGCCCGTCATCAACTCGCCCCACTCTTTGGCGCCGGGATTGATGTACGCAAAATAAGGTTCCGCCAGCCAGTCGCCGTCCATATCGAGTCCCCAGGTTTGCGGGCGGCCAAACGCGTCCACCACTTGATGCTCCTTGAATTTCGGAAAAAGCCGATGCGTGAAAGTCATGGCCAGAATGTTGGTGTGAATCATCACGCGATAGCCCATCTCGTGAGCGGCTTGGACAAGTTCTTTGAAGTTTTGGTCGCCGCCAAGAGCAGGGCTGGGGTTATAGTCAGGCGCGTGAGAGTCAATACCGTTTTCGGCAAAGCCGGCGAGATAGAGGAGCGTATGGTTCGGATCATGCAACTTCGACCACTGTTTTAGACGCTCAATGGTTTCGCGAAAAGTGTGTAAG
>DASWHH010000143.1:0-3508 GCA_036398295.1 bacterium | reverse complement strand
GCCCGTGGCCGTGCGACACCATATTCACCGGAATGCCATCAGCGAAGATGGCGACGTCGGTGCCGTGATCGGCGTCGAAGCCGCGCAGAAAAATTTGTTCGGCTTTGCCGCCGCCGGCGTGCTGGGCGATGACCAGCCCCGGCGCGAGTTGGAGCATGTCCTGCGCCGAGCGATTGGGCCGAATTAGCATATCAAACTTACGGATGCCGTGCGACGACGCCGCGGAATAGGAACGCTCGCCTTCCACCAGCACAGTCGCCAAATCAATGGCCCCGGGCTGCAAATGAAATTCGATAACGACGGTTTGGCCGGCTGCAACCTCTACCACTTGTTCAATTGATTTGTAACTGAGATGCGACGCCAGAACGCGATAACTTCCCGGCGGCAAACCGCTGATCTCAAATTCGCCCTCCGTGTTGGAACTGGCCCCAAAGACGGTGCCGGACAAAACCACGTTCACACCCGAGACGCCGCGTCCGGTTTCCGCATCGACGATTTTGCCCTGGACGCGCCCGGTGGTTTGGGACATCGCTGAAACTGGTATAAGCAAAAAAGCTATGAAGGAAAAAACCCGCATGATTGTCCTCCTGAAATTGATTCTTGGTGAGCGAGACCTCACACCCTAACACATCTTAAATTAGGTTAGAGGGAGGTTAGTAATGCAAAACGAAAAATGAAAAATCCAAAATTAAGAATGGCGTACCGTCAATTTGAATTTCGCAATTTGCGTTTTGAATTTTTCATTTCACTTATGCAGTTTCAGGAGGAGGAATGAGGGGCTTGCGTGGGATATCAGTTGGGGCAAAAAATTTCACCGGCCACAATTGATCGCCGGCGAGTGGTGGGATTTGCAAGGGAACGCTCGGCCGAAATAAATGCTCGAACCCGCGACTCAAACGCAGCGGCGGGGGACTCGCTGCAGTATTCTCTTGCGCTTCCTCTTTGCCGACGTTAGCCAGAGCGCGATCGAGAATTTGGCCATGAGTATGGCCGTGGGAGTACTCTGCGTTAGGGTGTCGATGATCGAGATGCAAATTGATGGTGTGAGTTGACAGATGATACCAGGCGTGGGCGGTCGCCACCACCACATCGCTGAGAATTGCCCAGAGATATATCACAAACAGAAAATGGCTGAAGACTATTTGGGCTTTGCCCTGGCTTGATGGCCACTTTTTCAAAATAGCCCGCCCAGATCGACTTCGAGGTTCCCTGACGATTATCGCCTCAAGCACATCGTGAAATCTGACCAGCCACAGATCCGGCAAACCAGCCGGCAGGTCGGCGATGGGAACGACAGATTTTTTGTTTTGTGACGAGGGCCTCATGATTTCCGAATCGTGAACCAATAAATCCAAAACACAATGGCTTTGGTGCGCTTTTGTTGTTCAGGGATTTTATCTAATTTAGACTAACTCGGATTGATCCCGTTCAAAACTCTTTTGGCCAATTGGATTTCTGAAAGCGATAGATACGGATTTATTTTCAACGCGGCCTCAATATAGTTTTTTGCCTTGTCAAAATCACCCATTTTTTTCGCGATCATGCCGGCGCGGCAGAGCAGCATCGCGTTGGCAGTGTTCATTTGCAGCGGCTTTTCGATGGCCGCCATTGCGTCATCCGCGCGGCCAAGCTTGTACAGCACCCAGGCATGAGCCTCTTGCACGTCGATATTGTCTGGACGAATTTTGATCTCTTGCTCGATGCGGCGCAGCGCTTCGCCCAACTGCAAATCATGGTTGGCGCAAAACAATGCATATTCGAGATTGACGTTCCAGCCCTGCTCTTCGTGCTGCTTGAATGCCTCGAGCACGGATTCGGCAAGAATCTCAGATTTCCTGGTCTGACCGGTCGCGCGATATACATCCACCAACTTTTCCATGAAGGTGTGTTCAGGTGTTAGATCGTATGCCCGCAGCAGCAACTGAATCGCTTCGTTGAATTGTCCTCGTGCGGAATGGACATCGGCTAACCCCGCCAGCGCGTAGGGATAATTCGAACGTTCCTCCAAGAGGCCTTTGTAAATAAATTCAGCGGTGTCGATTTTGCCTTCCTTCAGAAAAAGGTTGGCAAATTGATACAGTGCCCAGGCGCGATTTTCCTGTCCGGTGACGCCGGCGTCGCAGGCCAGTTTCATGGCGGCGCGCGCGGCCGGCAAGTCGCCGTGAATTTCCCGCAGGTGCGCGGCGCGGGAGTAGGATCGCAAATCCGGGCGCAGGCTCAGCATTTTGTCGCAGGCCCGCACGGCCGCCGAGTAATTCCCCAATTCTTTCTCGGCGTCACAGAGCGCGCCCCAGGCAAAGGCGCTGTAGGCGTTACGCTTGACCGCAAACTCTGCCAGTTTCTTGGCTTCCTCAAAACGATGCATGGTCAATAGCAGCCCGGCTTTGGTCATGGCCGCTTCCGCGTTGTCAGGACTGCGCCGCAGCGCTTCGTCCAGCAATTGATCCGCGTGGGCAACGTATTCGTGATGGCGTCCGGTGACGCGGGCTTCTTGAATATACAATTGCGCCAGCTCTACGTAGTTTTTGATGAGGTCCGGGTTCAGGCGGATTTCCGTTCGATAGAATTCAACCGCCTTTTGCAAATTCAGAATCTCGGAAGCCGCCCCTAAATCCCCGGAACGTTTGCTGATGTTGGGAATGCGGGACTCTTCGTGGCGATGATCGACATAAACATAGGCCGCCACGGTGAATAGCGCTATCGCGATCGCAGCATAGAAAGCATTTTGCTTTTTGAATAGCATGGTATCCTCTCAAATTGAAACAAAACCCTTGCGAAGGTTTGAAGCCTTCGCAAGGGTAATCAATAGAAATTACTTCACCAACATCGCCTTCTTGACCTGCACCGGATCCCCGCCCGCTTCCAGGCGATAAAAATAGGTGCCGCTGGCAAGCGCGGAAGCGTCCCAGCTGAGCGTATAGGTTCCGGGCGAACGGAATTCATCCAACAATGTCTCCACTTCCTGTCCCAGGGCGTTGAAAACCCGAATCGTCACCCGATTGCCGACCTTCACATGGTACTGAATGTTGGTCGCAGGATTGAACGGATTCGGATAATTCTGGTCGATGATGAAGGCTTTGGGCAGACTCATGCCCATGCCGCTACCCACGCTGGTGGGAGTGTCCGGCATCTCCGCAGTTAATTGCTTCACATAATCATAACCGCGATGCGGATCCGGCAAATAGGGGAAAGCATCGAGAATGTCGAGGTCGTTCCTGGTGGGGCCTGCATTGTAGGTCAGCGCTGCCACCAGCAAGGGCGAAGCTAAGTCGGTATAATCACCGGCCATGGCATCGTCATACGGCAATCCAACGGCCGCCAACACCAGACCACCCACCGCCTGCAGCTCGATAGTGGTCACGTCATCCTCCAGGCGCCGGCCATTGGGGAAGCCATCCATGTGGGGGATGAATTCGAGATTGGTGCTGGTATTGTATGGCGCGGCGGTCAATCCCAGGGCGGCGGCCCGGACCAGTCCCATGCGCGCGTTGAAGCGATATTCTTCGTC
>DASWHH010000142.1:0-3061 GCA_036398295.1 bacterium | reverse complement strand
AATATTGCGAAAAGCTGCGAGGGTGATTTTGATTTCATCGCCGGTGGCACTGACGTGCTACCAAACTACAAAAATCGATTGAACAATCGCAATAACGTCATTAGTCTAAGCCAGATAAAATCGATTTACGAAATCTCCGGTAGCAAAATCGGCGCAATGGTGACGCTGGTCAGTCTCGAGACGAGCGATATCTTAAATAACCTATTTCCCGTGATCCCGCAAGCAGCCCAATTAGTAGCAACTCCTTTGCTTCGAGAGTCGGCTACGGTTGGCGGCAACCTTCTGCTGGACACCCGTTGCTGGTTTTTTAATCAATCTCATTTGTGGCGGCAATCCAAGGGATTCTGCTTAAAAGCCGATGGTGATGTTTGCTTGGTTGTTCCCCAAAAAGAGATCTGTTACGCGACTTATTCCGGGGACCTGGCGCCGGTGTTTATGGTCTTGAACGCTACCTTCGAATTAGTCGGACCCGAAGGAAAGCGTTCTATCCCAGCCAACAAGTTTTTTACCCACGATGGCATCACCAGAAACTTGAAACTTCCCGAAGAAATCCTGACACATATCACTATTCCGAAGTCTTCACGGCACCTACGGGCGGCATACAAAAAGCTCCGCATCCGTGATAACATGGACTACCCGGTGATGGGGACGGCCGCGGCGCTTCAACTCAGCGATCGTACTATAGAAGAACTGCGAATTGCGGTCACCGGCACCGGCACCACGCCGGTTGTTTACGATGAAATCACTCAAAACGTCATCGGTGACCAATTGACTGATGAACTGATGGAGCAAATCAGCAACGAAGTGATGGAGCAAGTCAAGCCTTACCGTAATGTGCATTTTTCTCCGCAGTACCGCAAAGCGATGGTGGGGGTTTACGTAAAGCGTCTACTGACGGAGCTGTCAGACAAGTTTTAGCATTCGCCCTAGAAAATCACCCATGCGAGAGTCAATGAAAGCCGTCGTAATCCATGAACACGGCGGCGTCGAAAAACTTCGCTATCAGGAGCATCCTGTTCCTCAGATTCATGACCATGAAGTTCTGGTTGAGGTGAAGGCAATCGCCTTAAACCATCTCGATATTTGGGTGCGTCAGGGCATTGCCTCGGCGAGATTACCGATGCCGCATATTTTGGGCTCGGATGCGGCCGGGGTTGTGGCTGCGGTGGGCGATTCCGTTAAAAATGTTTATGTTGGAGAGAAGGTACTACTGGCGCCCGGCTGGGGTTGTGGTTTCTGTGTTTATTGTCTGGCTGGCGACGACAACTTGTGCCGAGAATACAGGGTTCTGGGAGAGAACGCCCAGGGCGTTTATGCGGAGTATGTCAAAGCACCTGCGGTAAACGCCTTTTCAATTCCGGCAGGGCTGAGCTTCGAAGGCGCTGCTGCCATACCGCTGGTGTTTTTGACGGCGTGGCACATGCTGGTGCACCAGGCGAAATTGCAGCCCGGCGAGGACATACTCATCCTGGCAGCGGGCAGTGGTGTCGGCAGCGCCGGCATCCAAATCGCCAAACTTGTCGGAGCGCGGGTAATTGCCGCGGCCAGTACCGATGAGAAATTGCAGAAGGCCAAAGAATTGGGTGCCGATGACACCATTAATTACAGTAACCTGGACTTTTTGGAATTGGTCAGAAGCATTACGAATAAACGAGGGGTGGATGTGGTTTTCGAGCATGTAGGCAAAGCCACGTGGGAAAAGAGCATCAAAGCGCTTTGCAAAGGAGGCCGCCTGGTCACTTGCGGTGCAACCACCGGTTACGATGCTGTTACTGATTTGCGGTATGTCTTTTTCAAAGAACTCAAAATCTTTGGCAATTTTATGGGACGAAAATCGGGTTTGCTGGAAGCGTTAAAATTTTTCCCCCAGAGATTTCAGCCGGTGATAGACACGGCATTTCCGTTGCAGGAGGCCGCCAGGGCTCACGAGCGGCTGATGAATCGCGAACAATTCGGAAAGGTAATCTTATTGCCATGAGCGACATAAAAAAAATTACTGTCATTGGCGCCGGCACCATGGGCAGAGGAATTGCCTACGTCGCCTGCAGTGGGGGATTCGATACCGTGCTCCAGGATATTTCTGAAGACATGTTGCACAAGTCAAAATTGTTTGTGGAAGAGAGTCTAAAAAAGGCTGTAGAGCGCGGTTTGATCAAAGGCGACGATGCGGAATGCACTCTCGCCCGACTTACCATCACCCGGGAACTGAGCGCCGCGGTGCGCCACGCGGATTTTATCATCGAGGCGATTCCGGAGATCATCGAAGCAAAACTCGAATTATTCTCAAAGATCGACAAAATATGCCCTGCTGAAACAATTTTTTCATCCAATACTTCAGCTCTCAGCATCACGGAAATGGCGGCGGTAACCAATCGGCCGCAGCGCTTCGTTGGCATGCACTTTTTCAATCCAGTACACAAAATGAAATTGGTGGAAATCGTGCGTGGTCTGGAAACCAGCGCCAAGGCCATTGAGACCACCAGGGCCGTGGCATCACAAATGAACAAGGAAACTGTAACCATCAAGGAATCGCCGGGATTTATCACCAGCCGCATCAACGCCCTAATTGGCAACGAAGCCTTTTATATGCTCCAAGAAGGTATCGCCAGCGCCGGCGAGATCGACAAAGCCATGAGATTGGGGCTTAATCACCCCATGGGACCGTTCGAGATGGTGGACCTGGTGGGGTTAGATACGCGATTGAATATTTTAAAATTCCTTCACAAGACGTTAGGGGAAAAATACCGCCCGTGTCCATTAATGGAGCAATATGTGAAAGCTGGACGACTGGGAAAAAAGGTGGGGCGGGGGGTGTATGAATACGCGACAAAAGCAGAAGTCAGTCAAGTAAATAATATTTAAAGTTAATGTAGCTTTGTCACCTATACTTTCACACAGCACCATGAAGAGAATAAAAGTCGAATGCCCGAAATGTCATAAAAAGACTTTCGTTGTGGAAATAAGCGACCCCAATTTAGAAAATCTTGATTTAAAGATTCATGAAGGCGATTCGAGTCTGCATATAGATTTCAGAAAAGGACATTGTAGTAGAAAAAATTGT
>DASWHH010000141.1:0-3162 GCA_036398295.1 bacterium | reverse complement strand
ACGGCGCTAAAAATCCTCTCCATGGGCAACGATAGAGTCCCCGACAATGGCGATGTACTGTCCGGAATACTGCACTTCAATTTCCGGGTGCGCCAAAAGCCAGTCGTATTCTTTAACCTGGGTTTCGTTTGTGTTCATTTTGACCACTCTTTTAATAATTATCAATCTGCGCCCGCTGCAGCTTCCCCGAAAAATCCACAAACACAGTTTTGGTCTCGCTGAAGAATTCGTAAACCTGCCAGCCGCCCTCGCGATGGCCGTTGCCGGTCTCCTTCACGCCGCCAAAAGGCATGTGCGCCTCCGCGCCAATGGTGGGACCGTTGACGTAGGTGATGCCGGCCTCGATGTCACGAATGGCTTTGAAAGCCTGATTCACGTCGCGAGTATAAATAGAAGATGACAATCCATATTTTGTGTTATTCAACACTTTGACAGCCTCGTCGAACGACTTCACGCGCAGCACCGACAGCACCGGCCCGAAAATTTCCTCCTTAGCGATACGCATCTCGGGGGTCACATCGGTGAAGATGGTGGGCTTATAAAACCAGCCGTTTTTGCACTCGCCAGCGTCGTGAATTTTGCCGCCGGTTACCAGCGTCGCACCCTCTTTTTGGCCAATTTCCACGTACCTCGAGACGGTGTCTTGCTGGTCTTTATTGACGAGCGGACCGACGTTGGTGCCGGGTTTGAGGCCATCGCCTAATTTCAGATTTTCGGCGGCGGCAATCAACAGGTCCATAAACTTGTTATGAATGGCATCATGCAAAATCAAACGGCTGGTAGCTGTACAACGTTGACCGGTGGTCCCGAACGCGCCCCACAAAACGCCGTGCAACGCCAGATCCAGGTCGGCATCGCCCATTACGATTTGGGCGTTTTTGCCGCCCAATTCCAGCGAAATGCGCTTGAGGGTGTCGCTCGCCATTTTTGAGAGAGTTTTACCCACGCCGGTGGAACCGGTAAAAGAGATCAGACTTACCTCCGGGTGCTCTACCAGGGGTATGCCAACCCGACTGCCGCCGCCGTGCACCAGGTTCACTACTTTCGGAGGCACACCGGCTTCCAACAAAATTTCGACAAAGGCCGTGGCGGTAAGAGGCGTGTCCGATGCTGGCTTGAACACCACGCAGTTGCCACACACCAGCGCAGGAAAAATTTTCCAGGTGGGAATGGCCATGGGGAAATTCCATGGGGTGATGATGCCGGCCACGCCAATGGGAATGCGCATGCTCATATTGAATTTGTTCGGGAGTTCGGAGGGTACGGTGTGGCCGAAGAGGCGACGGCCTTCGCTGGCGGCGTAGTAAGCGGTGTCAATACCCTCTTGCACGTCGCCGCGGGTTTCGTCGAGGACTTTGCCCATCTCGCGGGTCATGTTGCGAGCAATCTCCTCTTTACGGGCAACCATGATATCACCGGCCGTGCGGATGATGTCCCCGCGTTTGGGTGCCGGGGTCAACCGCCAGGAGTCAAAAGCCTCCCGCGCCGATTTCACCGCCGCTTCGACATCTTCCTTGGTGGAGTTCGGAAAGAGACCAACTACCTCTTCCCAGTTGGCAGGATTGCGGTTTTCGAAGGTTTCACCACCCCTGGCATCCACCCAAGTGCCGCCGATGAAATTCTGGTATTTTTTCGCCACATTTGCCTCGAACGTGTTTTCTATAAACGAATAAAAAATAAAGACTCATGACAGCCTCTATCGTCGCTTTGCAGTTTCAAAAAATGCGAGGGCAAAATAGCGAAAAAATGCTTAAAAGTCAAGGAGAAAGGGCGGGAAGGGAATTAGGCGGAAAGCCTTACCCTGTTGAGGCCCTCGTACGACGTATCAAAAATGTTGGTAGGGTTAATTTGTCGACCCAAAAGTGTTTGCGTTTTATGGAAAAAGCAGGGCGAATTTACGCAATTCGCTCTACGCTTTGCCATTACCCTGCACTCAACTTTGGAATGAGGGGTTGATGTTCAAGAATTCGCCATTTCCCCGGGGGTTAGAGTCTTTCCGCTCCGAATCCAATCTGCGAGCTTTTGTTGGTATTGTGCTAGCAGTTTTTCGGCAAAGCCATTATTGCCGGCCTCGGCCAGCACCTGATACTCCGCCCTGTCCCGATCCGGCAGCACCAGCACCCAGGCATCCTCAAAATTGATACGGATGCCGTCCACCAGCAGCCGGTTCTCGCTTTGCGAATCTTCATCCAGGCGGCGCATCACCGTGCCCTTGGCTTCCCAGGGACACGGTACCTGAGCCACCACCAAAGCCCGTTTGGGCAGGCGCTGCTGGAGTTTGCGCAGGGTCAGGTCCGCTTTAGCCAGCATCTCCAAAATCTTCACGATGGAAAACATGCCGTCGAAGGCGAAGTGAAATTCAGGAAAGATTAGCCCGCCGGTGATGTCCAGCGCCAACTGGACCCCGGCATCCTCCGTAGCTTTGATGAGCGAGCCGCCGTCGTTGGCAGTATAGACCAATTCCACGGCCCGTTCTCGGGCCAGCCGTTCAACCTGGCGGGGCACCGACACCGGCACCGCCAGCTTCCGCGGCTGACTCTGTTCAAGATAGAGCAGCGTGATCATGGACGCCAGCCGATTGCTATGAATGATTTCGCCTTTTTCATCGACGCAAAAAATTTTCTCGGCACCGGCGTCGATGAGAAACCCCATATTGGCTCCAGTAGACTTGACGATTCTCGCCAGCTGTACTAAGGCTTGCTCGAATTCCTCTGCCGAACGGCTGAGCCGCTCCGGATGGAGAAAAGCATTGAGCGAAATTACCTCGCAATCCAGCGAACCAAGGATGGAGGGAAAAACCTGGGTCGCGGCGCCGCACGAGTAATCGATGACTATCTTGAAGCCAGCCGATTCAATGGCCGATACATCAATGTGCTGAAGGAAATCCTGGGCATAGGATTGTGTCACCCGCACGGGATAATCTATATCCCCCACTTCGTCAAACGCAACCCGCGGGAAATCCTCACGATAAAAAATGCGCTCGATGGTTTTGGCGATGCTGTGGGAAATGTCGCGGCCATTGCCGTCGAAGAACAGAATGTCCAGTAGATTTTTTTCAAATGGCGACCGGCGCACATGCACCCCACCCCTTGAGTTGGTACCGGGTAAAGCATAGCGCGCGATGGGAATCGGCATCACTTCCAAATTTTGGATCTGTACGCC
>DASWHH010000140.1:0-6019 GCA_036398295.1 bacterium | reverse complement strand
TGCCCGTGCCTGACCACAAAGAAATCCGCAAAGGCACCCTGCAATCGATTGTCAGGCAATCTGGGCTTCCGCGCAGCAAGTTTGAAGTTTGAAAGCTTTGACTTCATCCGAAGTCACTTTTCATAAGCAGCCACCGTACTTTTCAATCTCGACGCATACTTGTAAATATCGTTCAACTCTTGGAGCTCAATTCTCTCTTCTTTCTTATTTTCATCGAACAATCCTAGATACTTCTTTTTCTCGCCACTCAAATGCAGACGGCAGATTGGCTTGCGATTGTTGTCGTCTAATAATACACCGAAGTAGCTCATAGTGTCTCTGTGAACAATTCGAGCCGGGTCTATTGTCTCGCGGAGAATTGACTTCACGATATAATATGCCTCAAGTTCTTCGGGGGTTGTGTCTATTTCTTTGTCCCTTGCTTCACCACCTGCCTTTTCCTCCTCTGAAGACAGGGACATCTCATTGGCAGAAGCTTCGGCGGCTTCCTGAGAGAGGGCGGATTTGAGTCGATCATTGATTTTGTCACTAATGAATTGACCGAATGCCTTCTTGACGATCTCTTGGAATTGTTCTCTCACAGATTGCGTAAGCTTGCCAGAATATACTTGAGCTGCCAGAAAGCGGACAAAATCATCACCGGGAGAAATGAGTTGGTCATTCAGAATTCGTTTGATCTCACGCGTGTACTTTAAATCGCTGGCTCTTGAAATCACTTCTTCAAGATCGAAGTTTGACTTACCCAACTTCTTAAGTTCAAACAAGAGGCTCTCATTCAGATTAAGCAAATCGATTTCGAGAAAGGGCTTGCTGTCCATCCTGTTGGGTTGTTCGAGATCAGTGTAGAAACGATAAATCACCCCGTTTGTCAGGACCGCGATTCTCGCATCAGTAGCTGAAAAATAGCGAAATAGCTGCGAGGAATGGACGTCATTCAAGTTTGTGCTGCACCATTTACATTCAAACAACATAATTAGCTTGCCGTCAATGAAAAGAGCATAATCAACCTTTTCGCCTTTCTTGATCCCTATATCTGCAGTGAACTCGGGGACTACTTCCGTTGGATCGAAAACATTGTAACCAAGGGCATTGATAAAAGGCATAACAAGAGCACTCTTTGTCGCCTCTTCAGTTGTAATGTGACTTAGCTGTTTGGGTACTTTTGCTGCAAGTTCCTGAATTTTGTCGGTGAAATCCATTTATATCTCCTTTCTAAACAGTGGGACACTTGAGAATTCTTTGCAGCGTTACCTTGCTCGCAAACTGCTGCTTCTGATCTACAAAATCAAGCCCAAAAGATCAATCTGAGGAAAGGTCGAATTGGAAACTGAATTTGGACTATTCAACTATAACACCAAAGGACTAGCCAATGCAGAAATCTGAGGGACAGAACACACTCGAACGATAAGAGCTTGCACCAATTCGAAAAGGGCAACATCGAGCCCTCCTCCCAAACTATTCCCTTGAATTGATCGCGAAATATCCATTTCTTCCGGTGCCGCGGTTGCAGATTCTGCAATCTTGAACGGACAGACGGCAGCAAAAACGCACCCGGGCGCGCCATTCCTGCGCGCGCCGGACCCCTCCTGCGCCGGGTGGAATGGAAATTGTAAACAGGACAAAAACCGAATGTGGATTAGCGATACGTTTCTGCCCCTCCAACGCTGCGCGCAAATAATGATTTCAGTGGTCATAGTTTTGGGCAGCCATGGCCAGAGTGCCATTGCCAGTGACATCAGCGGCAAAGTGGTGATAACCCGGCCGGCCCAGTCCGATTCCCGCATTCTGAGCCGCTCGATCATCCGGCGCTACACCGGCCAGCAAAGCGAAGCGACGATGTCACACGATGACGGACCGCCGGAGATCATTGTCTACCTTGACGGCGTCGGCGCCGGGGCGTGGCAACCAGGCAAAAAGCAGGTCGTGGTTCTCGATCAGAAAAACGAGCGGTTCATTCCGCATGTGCTGCCGATTCTGGTTGGTTCCACGGTCGAGTTTCTAAACAGCGACGATGTTTATCACAACGTGTTTTCCTACTCGCCGGCCAGAAGTTTTGACCTGGGCAGATACAAACGCGGCAAAAGCAAGAGCGTCACTTTCGACAAACCGGGGGTGGTGAAAGTCTATTGCGACATTCACACGCACATGAACGCTTTCATTCTGGTGTTGAAGAACCCGTACTTTGCAGTCACGGATGAGGAAGGTCATTTTCGCCTTCAGAATATTCCGGCGGGAAGGTATCACATCAAAGCCTGGCACGGCCGGTGGCCGGAGAAGTCCCGGCAAATCGACATCCGGGAAGGCCAGGATGCAGTGGTCAACTTTGAATTTCCATAGACTTTGCTTTTTTGACAAACCCAAAATCAGCCACGGATAAACACTGATTTTTACGGATTTTGCGGGGCCAATAGTCCATCCCGGGGAGTAATCGACAATTATCCTGGTACTCACATATCCGTACTACAAGCCCGCAACGTTGTGTTTTTTGGGCAATGTTTTTTGACCACGGATGAACACTGATGAAACACGGATACTTGAGCAGCAGTTTTATGATGATTCTCAACTTGGATTATTCATCACAGAGTTCATCAAACACAAGCAGATTTCAAAATCCGTGAAAATCCGTGTCCATCCGTGGCCGATTCTTTTGGTTGCGGCCCAGTCGCGCTGGGTTTCAGCTGTGGTATCGGTGGCTGGAAAAGAGTTCTCTTGAAAAAAGAATTTGCCGCCCGAGATCACACCGTAAATATCCGTGGCTCGTCTTAACTCTACAGAGAAGAAGAGAAACAAATGAACGCAAAAAATCTGACGCTCGTGCTGGCGCTTCTGGTTCCGGTTGCTGCCGCGCGCGCTCAATACCGGCAGCAGACGGATTTTGGTTCCATCGTCACGGTCAATTACATGAAAAGCGGCGATGACCCGTCCCCCTTGTGGGTCAACAACGGGCGCGGGACGTTCAACGCCAACTGGAGTCTGTTCCTGGCCGTCGACATCAATGAGAAGCTGGCCTTCTATGCCGAAGCAACCACCTGGACAAGCCTGGATTTTGTAAACTACGGACTCTCCGGCGTTTACAGGATCGCTGGCGACGGCAAACTGAACCTGGAATTCGGCCGCTTTCTGGCGCCTTTTGGCAACTTCCTGAACCGGCGCTGGGCCTCGGAGAATCCGCTGAATAGCTGGCCGCTGCAATATGATTACCATACGGCGCTGGCCTCCACCGCCATGCCGGTCAACGCGGCAGAATTGCTGGCGGCGCGGGGAAGAGGGCTGGTGGTCGCATACGACAGCGAACGGACGGGCAGCGGCTACCGGATTTTCGACCGCAATGCCTACCCCACCGGCGCACAATTGTTTGGGCAGATAGAGAAGCTCGGTTACCACTTTGGTGTCGCGAATGGCGCTTTGTCCAACCAATCGCAACTCAATAATAGTGGCAGCGTGCAATTGCTGGGGCGGCTGACTATCGAGCCGGCGTGGGGGCTGCTGCTCGGCGCGTCCTTTGCCTCCGGCGTCTTTTTGGATCAAGCTGCACTTGTCTCCGATTCGGCGCCCTGGTCTGCGAAAGCAGATGACTACCGGCAAACCGCGCTCGGCGTCGATCTCGGTTATTCCGTCGGGCATCTCGAGTTCTTTGGCGAAGTCATGAGCAATCGCTGGCAGACGCCGTTTATCGCAGATGATCTGGCTACCCTTTCGGCCCAGTTGGAACTGAAGTACACCCTGTTCACCCGTTTCTATGTGGCGGGGCGCTTCAGCCTGATTCGATTTTCGGACATCGATGATTCCCTCGATTTCGATTCCGATGGCGAATTGCGCGAGGCGTGGGACTTTGACGTCGATCAGCTCGAGCTGGGGGCCGGCTACCGTTTCAACCGCAACGGTTTTTTTAAACTGATCTACACGCGCAACCGCACCCGTGAAATTCCGGCAGGCGATCCGTCCGATGACGTGCTCACCGCGCAAACGGTCATCAGTTTTTAGAAAACCATGAAAGACTTCGGACTGCGCACCAAAGTTCTATTCCCAGTCGCGATCATGTTGATTACGGTTATCGTGGTCGCTCTGGTTGTGGTGAACCAGGTGGTGCGGCGACAGGTTCAGCTCAGCGTGACGCATGAATTGGAGAAATCGCAGCGCATCTTTCTGGAACTGCAGCGGGCGGAGTACGACCTGCTTGCCGAGCGCTGCTGGGTGATTGCCGAGACGCCGCAACTGAAAGCCGCACTCGACACCCGGGATTCCACCACCGTGCAGCATGTCGCGGACGAGCTGTTTGCCACCCTCGGCAGCGACCTGCTCTTCGTCTCTGATCAGCAGACGCCGGTTTTGGCACGCTGTCAGGCTGAAACCGGCCGGCACATCGACGCCGGGCTCACCCTGGCCGCCATCCACCTGGATTCTCTCAGCGAGCAAAGCGTTCTCGTTGCCGATTCCAACCAGGTGATTCGCTTGCTCAGTGTGCCGGTGCTGACCTTCGACCAGATTGCGGGAATCCATGTTCTCGGCAGAGTGACGGTCGGCAAGGCGCTGGGTGAGGAGCATGTCCGCAATCTCAAAAACCTGGTCGAGTGTGAGGTGGCGCTGGTAAGCGGCGGCGAGGTGCGGGCGAGCACGATCGTGACTACCGGCGGCCTTGCTTTTCAGCCGGAGCTGGCCGCACAGGCCAATCGTATCGATATTGCCGGAGAGGAATACGTTTCCGTGCGCGCCGGTTTGAGCAACGAATACGTGCTTCTGAAATCCGTGGACCAAGCGTTCAATGTCATCATGCAGCCCGTGCAAAAGACCATGGTGGTGGTTGGAATCTTTGCACTCGTCGCGGCCTTGCTGATCGGCAGTTACATTTCCTACGGCATCGTCTCACCCGTGGAGAAGCTGGCGCGCGCCACGGAAAAGCTGTCCGCCGGCGATTACGGCATTCCGATTCATGCCAACAGCGGCGACGAGATCGGCCAGCTTGCCGCCAAGTTCGAGGAGATGCGCCTGGCTTTGCATCAGAAAATGACGCAGCTCAATGAGCGCAACGACGAGCTCGAATACGCCATGCGCCAGTTGAAGGAAGCCCAGGATGAACTGGTGCGCACGGAACGGCTGGCGGCCACGGGCAAGATCACGGCGCAGTTGTCGCACGAGCTCAACAATCCCATTCATAATATTCAAAGCTGTCTGGAGGCCGCGCAAAAGAAGATCGGCGACAAAGTCAGCGGCCGCGAGTTTGTCGATCTGGCCTACGACGAAATCCTGCGCATCGGCAAACTGACGCGGCAAATGCTCGATTTCTACCGTCCCTACGCACAGAGCAAACAGCCGGTCGACATCGATGAGGTGATTGAAGATGTGCTGCTGGCCGGACGTTCGGCGCTGGACAATGGCCGGGTGGTGCTGCGAACCGCAATGGCCGCTCAAGCCGGCCGGGTGATGGCGTCGCCCGACCAACTCAAACAAGTCTTCCTTAATTTGTACCTCAACGCCCTCGATGCAATGCCCGATGGCGGCACATTGACAGTCTCCACTTTCGAAGACGCCGGACAGGTTTGCGCCGCGTTCGAGGATTCCGGATGCGGCATCCCCGAAGAAAACCTCGACCGCATTTTCGACGCCTTTTTCACAACAAAGTCAGAGGCGAATGGCGTCGGGCTGGGACTTTCAGTGAGTTACGGCGTCATCCAAAGCCACGGCGGCACCATTGCCGTCACCAGCCAAATTGGCAAAGGATCGCGTTTTGTCGTGCGGCTGCCACGTCTCTCGGGTACTGAACATGCATCCGTCCGCAGCGCCGGCAAAGTCAGGGAGAATACATAGTGGAAAAACGGGAGCGAATTCTTCTGGTTGATGACGACCGCACATTCAGAACCGTGACCAGCTCTTTTCTGACGGACGCCGATTATGCAGTGGATTGCGCCGACTCCGAGGAAAAGGCGGAGGAGATGCTCAAAAGCCGCCGCTACGACATGGTGCTCACCGACCTCAAGATGGCCGGCAGGGATGGTCTGGATTTGCTCGAGTTTGTGAGGCA
>DASWHH010000139.1:0-2749 GCA_036398295.1 bacterium | reverse complement strand
CTTCACTTTGTTCAGTTTCGTGAGTGCCGTGTCCACGCTGTCATATATATCGAAGATCTGGTCAAGGTTGGTCATTTTAAGAAGGCTTTGCACCGGAGCCTGCAGGCTGGCCAGTACCAGGCTCCCTTCGTTCTTTTTTATGGATGAAAGTGAGGCGATTAACTCTCCAAGTCCCGTGCTGTCTATCCACATGACTTTGGATAAATCAAGAACGACATGCTTGATCTTGCCCTTGGCCGCAACGTCGCGAACTCTGTCCTGGATGACGCCACGCCCCTCTAAACCCGTCAGCTTGCCCTCAAGAGCAAGTATCGCCACTTTTTCAACAGTTTTCTCGATGATTTTGATCATATCCTGTAAGTTGGTTTGGTTATTTTACGGATAACAGACTTTCAGCAAAAACAAAACTAAAGCAGTTCGGCGCTGCGGAGGAGTTCCTTCATCTCCGTAAGCAATTTAGTGTCGGCCGGCAATAATGGCGCCCGCGGCAGGCCTCCAAAAAAGCCCTGCATATCCATCGCCGCTTTGATGGCAGGAACACCATGGGGACCAATCAATCTTGTTGCCAGCGGTAACACCCGCAAAAAAACGTTTCGTGCCTGCTCAAAGGATTTTTCCTGATAGCAGCGATGAATCTCAACACACTCCCTGGCGGCAATGTTGCCGATCGCCAAAATGGCGCCGGCGGCTCCTAAAAACAGACCGGATAAAAAGTTGGTGGCGTTGCCAATCATCAAGCTGAAGGTCTTGCGCGGCAGGTTAGCCAACTCGATCAGTTTGGCGAGATTGGCCGTGCTATCCTTAATTCCTATGATTTTTTCGTGTGCCGACAGCCTTTTGACCGCATTCGCGGACATATCGACGCCGGTAAAAACCGGCACATTGTATAGAATTACAGGTACGGGCGACTGATCTGCAATGGCCTCATAATGCCGAACAAAAACATCATCCGTCATTTGCGGTTTATAGTAGTTCGGCGTTAGCACCAACACGGCATCGGCACCTGAATCCGCTGCGACCCGGGTACATTCTTTGGTCTCTGCCGTCGATTCATAGCCCGTGCCCACAACCAAAGATTTGCTGCCGGGAATGGACTTGCGCGCTGCTTTGAGTAGTGTAACTCGCTCATCTTTAGACAGGTACGGCGCCTCGCCGCTGGACCCGAATAGAACGTAGCCGGCAAGTTCGATGGGCTGCAATTTCTCGAGATTAAAACCCAGTTTCTCCGGAGCAATCTTGTCGTCAATGAAGGGAGTCGTAACTGGAATATAAAGGCCTTTTAACTGCATTCGAAATCTTTGAAAGTGGAATTGATGCCTCGCTTGATCTGCGTTTTCTCGGGCGGGTGTTCAAAAAAAACTGACTAAATATAACAGAATGAGCAAAATAATACAAGCAAAATCTAACTTATTCCCATTTATTAAAATTTATCATTTCAGGGTCATCCCGCTGGGGATAGTCCTGGAGTGTCATACGAAGCTCGCTGTTGACCACGACCAATCCCATTGAAAGCAGGAATCTAAACCCCCGGTAATAGCGAGTTGGCACTCGCAGGTAAATCGAAGAGAGGTTTTGAGAATAAGCCCAGGCTTCCAACAGGCTGAGAAAGCGCGCCAACATAGTGATGGGCAAATCAGGCGCGACCTGTAAAGCATTGACCTTAAGATACTCGCGACATTCTTCCTGCGAGTAGGTTTCGGTATGAGCCAGTATGAAGCCAATAACACGGTCTGACTCGAGCACCAGGCGTGCATCACCAAAACCAAAATCATTGACGAGTTGAATTTCGCGACTGTAATCCAGTCCTATCTGAAACCGCCCAGAAAATTGTCTTAGTTCTTCCATGTAATGTGACTTTTTCGCCTCAGATCGCTTTCCGAACTCCAGGATCGAGAGGCCTTCGCCAGACGAAGCCGGAGCGGCGTCGGCTACTGGCCACAACAGGTCCACCGTCAGTTTGTTGGCCCGAAATCCCAGTTTGGTGTAGAAAGCCAGATTCCGGGTCGAACTTGCCGCCAGTTCGAGGCCGATGGTCTGGGCGCCGCCGCTTTTTAAAACCTCGACGGCCGCGCCAACGACTTGCTTTCCTAAACCCTTGCCCTCTTCTGCCGGTATGACACTCAGTGGTCCGATCCAGCCAACGGACCCCCATAGGCGACTAAAACAATAGGCGACAATTTTTTCATCTTGCTCGATCACGAACGCGCCGTCAGGGTGACCCGCAAGATACATTCTCAAAAACTCAATCCGACAAAGGGGTACCCGGGAATTCTGGAGTCCACTCTGCAATCGGGCATGTGTGAAGGATTTGGAGAGAATCAGATTCACACGCGGAAGATCGCGCTCGACCATTTGGCGAAGAATCGGCATGATTTACAGGGCGAGTTAGGGGTAAGATCCCAGGTATTCTTCGAACTCAAGAGTCAAGAGTTGAACTCGTCGGCCAGCTCGTTTAGAATCGTGATGCCCTTCTTGAGCGTATTTTCTGCAACCGCGAAAGAAATCCGGAAGTGGGTATTCCTTTCCGAAAAAACATTGCCAGGTATGATAAAAAGCTTACGTTCGATGGCACGTTTGACAAACGCCTCCGCGTCCTGGTTCGGGGCCTCGGGAAAAACGAAAAAAGCACCACCGGGCTTAGCCATCCTAAAACGATCCTTAAGGCTCGAGTAAACCAGGTTCATTCTCCGGGAATAAGCATCGATGTAGGTCTGCATATCGTAATCCAACGCCTTGATCGCGGCTTTTT
>DASWHH010000138.1:0-16127 GCA_036398295.1 bacterium | reverse complement strand
AGTTTTCCCGTTTCAGTTCTTGTTTGCTATTTTGAATTATACCAGGAAGCGCACGCCAATCAGCCCTCTGAAGTCTTTGCAGTTTTTCATCCGCTTGTTTGTCAATTAGCACTGTCAGATTCATGTCTTTTGCTCTTTTTTCATCTTGCTTTATGTTGATCCTATCTTCGGCTTTCTTCAAAAAATGGTCATTTCTTGATATTCGCTCAAGCGTGTCGGAAACTCGGAGAAAATATTCTGCTCCAATCTGGTAGAATCTTTTTGCCAAGTTCTCGCCATTCTGCTTTTCATTAAGAAAAATCGAATAGGCCCATAGGAAATCAATCATTATTTCAAGGGATGTTCTCATCAAAATCAAAGTACTATTCAGAAACGTTGAAGATAATTTTGATATTGATAAAAGAATTTCTGAATTGATAATTAACGCATCCCGTAAAAAATTACTGAAGTACTTATAAGTTATTTTTTCTATCCCAATCTGGTACTTCTCTGCTGGGCACCCTGTCTAATATGCGGCGAACCTTTTTCTTCAACTGCGTTACTGACTTCTTTGATAATCGTGATTCGAGAGCAGTTAGGGTCTCTAATTGTGTAAGTGTGGTATTCAAAAGATAGTTGGCCAACTGGTTCAGCGAGACCCCTTGATATTTTGCTTCACTCTCCAGTCGTTTCTTTAAGTCCGCTGGCATTTTCAAGGTTACAACTTGAGTTTTACTCATATTCAGACTCCCATAAATGATAAAAATTCTCGTGGAGTGACAATTTTAAATCTGAAGCCCTTTAGCTCAGCGCTTTTGAAATGCCTGACGTTTGACGTAATCAAATATTCACTATTAGTCGCGAAGGCGCATTCATAAAAGATATTGTCTTTCTCATCCATCAAATTTGGACGTAGAAGAAAATAGATGGCTTGCTTTTTTGCCAACAAGACAAGGATGTCTAAAATATCTTCTATTTCGTCATTTGATAGGTTCAACTGGGCCATTGCCTCTTTACGTGACAGAACATCATAGAATTCCAAAAAAATAGGTGGTGATAAAGCCAGGTTCACTCTCTCGTCTAAAATTAATCTAAGAATTTGATGCGACGCTCCTCGGTTACTGTAGAGAGCCGAGTATATGACATTCGTATCTACGGTGACGATCATGTTTTTTGTCTAGGCAACCTGGGCTTCTTCACCCAGAAGTGCCTCAGCTTTTTGCAGGATTTCGGATTTGGTTGTCGTTCCTAAAACCGCGTGCGTCTTGTCTTCGATCAGAATGGCACCAATTTCGCCATAGACACCAACTTTTTTTGGTCTGATTTGATAAATGACCGCAAAAGGGAATCTATTTGTAAGGCATCTTCGAGTATTCTTGGATTGTTTCGAGTAGGCTTTAGGAAATTCAATGATCCGTTGGATGGTGGAATACAGTTCTTCCAGAAACTCTAAACCAAGTTTTGCTTGTCGTGCTTCATAGAAATCAACCGAATGATTTAGCTCAGCACGAGCCTCTGGATGAAATGTGAATTTCATCGCCCCAGTCGTTTCCTGATTTCTGTGAAAACCTGTTCGCCATCTATAGCCTGCACTTTGCCTTCTTCATATTCCGTTAAACGCCTTTCCGCTTCCTTTGCCCAGAGACGATCAATTTGTTTTTGTGTTGGCACATTGAGACTTTCTAATAATCTCTCTACTAATTCCGCCCTATCTTCTAGAGGAAGAAGAAGAGCTTCGTCGGCGAATTTTTGAGCCAAATCAGTCATAATTTTGTTATCCTCTTCTTGTAGGTTTGCATTATTTAACAATGTTATTGTTCTCTTATTCAGTCTCAAAGTTAACTTTAATAGCCTTTAATACCGCCATTGATACGCGCCAGTGCATATCCATTTATAACAAATTATTCGTCACAGTCAAGACAAAGATCTCCGCGCGTGTTTTGGACATGTGTTTCACCGATTGTTGGATCAACTTCTTGAGGGTCGGCAAATGTACATCTGCGATTTTATTGATATATAGACACGACTTCCCGGTTTTGTGCTTTCCTAATTTCTTTAGCAGCTCGTCGTACTCTGCGAATCCCGCCATGATGTAAAGCGTCAAATTCTGTTTTCGGGGCGAGAATCCAGCTAAGAACCAGTCGCCCTCCCGCCCGCTTTCATACTTGTAATGATAATTCCCGAAGCCAACGATGCGGGGTCCCCACATCCTGGGTTCCGACTTGGTGATCTGTTTCATGATGTCTAAGATCGTAAAACAATCCTGCCGCCGCTTAGCATCCGTAATGCCATTGAGAAATTTCACCACGCTTTGATCTGTCGGCTTTGTTTTGAGTTCCGCCATTTTTTCCACTCCCTTCTTACTAATGACAAATGACCCAGTGACTATTGACTAATGACTTTTTTCATCTTTTGCAAAGAGACGCATTGCCTCTATCCGTTCAAGCAATTGCTCCGCGATCTTCCGATGCATTTCCACACTCGGGTGGCCGTTTGCTACAAATCCGTTTTCAAGGGAGTCGAACTGGGCGTAATAAATATCCTGCTTACCGGTGGCGCGCTCCTCATCCACCACCTGCCGGATATTTTCCCGGATCCAATCTACGTGCGCTGCGACGGCGAGGATTTTCACACCCGGATAAACGTCGCGGATAGTCGCCAAAAAATCACGATATGCCGTTCGGTAAAGTGCCGAATTCTCGGGAGAGACATTGCCCGCTTTGTCTTTCAATCCCGAATGATCATTCAGTCCGAGACAGATGACCACGAGATCCGGGACCCATTGTTTGAAATCCCACCTGGGTTCGGGTGCGTCCATCAAGGCGCGGTCGAATCGGTCTGGCAAATTCAAACTATGATCTCCGGACCAATCGGTCACCATACCGATACCGGAGCGAGCCGTGATGTGGTATTGCGCATTGCAATGCCGGGCAACGATGGTGGCAAAGCCCTGGTCGATGTTGGTAACCGGGAACGTTTCTTCCCACGGCATGCTGCGCGCCGTCGCTTCATTGCCCTCGGCGACGGTATATGAATCGCCCAAAAATTCAATCTTCCGAGAAGATAGTTGTTGCGCCGGGGAGAGGAGTTCGCCGCCTTCATCTATTAGTAATCCGGAGAATGAATAAATCTGGTTCTGTACACAATTGCGTTTCGTCATGAGCAAGCTGTGATGTCCATCGCGCAGACTGTCGGCAAGTATGTAATCCGCCTCGTCGGCTCGGGTGCCTTTGAAAACGCGGTGGAATTGGCCGTCGATGTAAACGTTGTAATAGTGCTCGTCGGCCATGCGCACGCCGATGCTGGTACCGCTGAATTCAGCAGAGACGGACACCCCCGGCCACGAATGTTGCGGATGCAGGGGATCGCTCTTGTCCCACCTCCCGGAGTATTGAATGTACGGATGATTGGCCGGGAAAAATTTTGGTGAAGAAAGCAAACAGTTAGGCCCAATTGATTGAAACACCAAAATACAAACAACAAATAACAAATAAATTCTAATTTCCAATTTTACCTCCTACATGGACGAGCCGCCTGCCTGCCCGCGCAGGCAACCAGAATCAATGTCACACGGTTGAAAAAACCACACGGAACGACAAGCGTTTTTTTTTATCGGTGTCTCTTTGATTCATCGCTTTTGACAATTGCGATGGAACTAATTTGTAATTCGTAATTTGCAATTTATTTTCCCCCATACCAAAAAGCCCGCAGCCAGGCATGTTTGTGCAATCTCAGCAGCATCTCCCCGGACAAATCATCCAAATCCGATACCGCGACGTTGGCTGCGGTCTGCTCGACGCTGCGGATGCCGGCAATGACGGTGCTCACTGCCGGGTGAGCAAGGGCGAACTTCAAAGCTACTTGCGGCAAGGTCATGTCACTCTCCTTGAGTTCTGTTTTAATACGTTCCGCCCGTTCAACGGCTCGTTTCAGACGGTCGCCGGCGAAGTAGTTGTTCCGGAAATCTTCCGGCGGAAATTTATGATTTGCAGTATATTTGCCGGTCAAGACTCCCTCGTCAAAAGCAACGCGAACGATCACGCCGACGTTATGTTCCGCTGCGACCGGCAGTAGCTCGGCCGCTGGTTCCTGCTCGAAGATGTTGTAAATGACCTGCACGACATCGAGGTAGCCTCCGCGCATCAAATCGATGAGCGAGTTCTGATCGTGCTCGGGCGTGGAGATGCCAATGAAGCGAATTTTGCCCTCGGCTTTGAGTTTCTGCAAAACCTCGAGCGGCGTGGGATTGCGATTCCAGGCGCGCGTCCAGGTGTGCAACTGCAGGATGTCGAGGCAATCGACGTTGAGATTTCTCAGGCGCTCTTCAACGTTCTGGCGGAGATATTTTTCCGAGTAGCGTTCGTCGGCGCGGCAATAGGGGGTGGGTGGCCATGGTCCATCGGCTGGTGGCGTTTTGGTGGCGACATAAATCCGCTCCCTGCGTTCTTTTCCGCGAAGCGAATCGGTATCCGACAAAACCTTCGCGATGATGCGCTCACTCCTGCCATCGCCATAGCCCGCCGCCGTGTCGATGAAGTTGACCCCCAAATCGATCGCCTTGTGCAAAGCGGCCAGGGAGTCCCGTTCGTTCTGAGGTCCCCAGTTTCCGCCGATGGCCCAGGCGCCAAAACCGATTTCCGATACGTTGAGTCCGGTTCGTCCCAATTTTCGGTATTTCATGGTTTCCTCACTAAAGAAATTTGACGGGATTAACAGAATCGACAGGATTTTCTAACGGCACGATGTTTGATATTCAGCCTTTTCTTGCTGGGAATATCGAATATC
This sequence comes from bacterium, assembly GCA_036398295.1. Lineage (GTDB taxonomy): Bacteria > Zhuqueibacterota > Zhuqueibacteria > Oceanimicrobiales > Oceanimicrobiaceae > DASWHH01. The sequence goes on along the minus strand of DASWHH010000138.1, from coordinate 11,363 downwards.
GAACAAGGAATTTCGAATGTCGAACATACGTACGCTTAACCCCTTCAATCGGGTGATTCATGGACAGCCTTCAAATGGGACTGCCCCTTTTTCTTCAAACGCATCTACCAGGGTCATGATTTGTAGAGCACCCTTGAATGCCTTGCTATCAACGGCCCGCTCGGATCTAAATTCAATCTTAGTCTTACGTCCGGGAATCAGGTGGAAATAGTTGTCGCTAAAAGATCCTTCGATGTTTTCCGTCGAGAGATACACATGCTTGGCAAGTGTGTCTGACTGTAGTGAAATCTTCATTCGCTCTTTGGATTTACTCACGGCGATATCGATACTCGGCTTCGGCAATTCGAGGTCCTTTGCCGGCGCAAAAAAGAGAGTGTTGCTGGATAAGGTTTTTCCCCCTGTCTTCAATTCTACGAACAGAAAAATCTCAGAGGTATTCTGCCCGGCGAGCCACTCTGATTTAGTGAGTGCCAGATACCTGTGGCTGGCCAGCGGTCGCACCCAAAAGTTGTTAGTCGTCTCCTTCAGCTTTTCACCATTGAATTTCATGAGCGTCGCGGTGATTTCCAGAGCTACGGCTTTGGCGTGATCGGAAACCACATAGATATCGACATGATCCTCTGTCGCCAGCGGGCTCACCAAAATCGGAGAAAAGAACCTCTTCGCGTAGTAGTGCAGCGCCTTCCAGTTGCCATAATAATCGATGGAAGACCAGGAGGCCACCGGCCAGCAGTCGTCGATTTGCCAGTACAACGCCCCCATGCACCGCGGCCTGATACGCCGGTAATGCTCGCTGCCCATTTTGATGCCCTCCGCCTGCACGATCTGGCTCAGGTAAAGGAAGGCAGCAAAATCCTTAGGCTCGTTATACTCACGCAAAGTGTAAGTATGAATGAGTTGATTGCCGCGGGCATGCTTTTGATGCGCCACCATCACCGCTGCATCCAGGTCATGGTCTTCGGGAAGAGCAAACTTGTTAACGGTGTCAATTTGCGGAAAGGATTGAAATCCGTATTCACTCATGAAACGCGGGGCCTGCAGTAAATACTCTGCGAAGGGTTTTTCGAAATGCCAGACGCCCCAGTAGTGCATGTCGCCCGAGGTTTGGGAATTCGGTTCTTCGTGGAGGATTGAGCTGGGTGAGCTGGGCCAGTACGGGCGCGCGGGGTCGTGGGTTTTGCAGACCCGGGGCAGGATGTCATGAAAGATTTTCAGGTATTCGTTCCACATGCTGGCCGGCAGGGTCTGTTCCCATCCCCAGTTTTTCCAGCCGTACGCGCTCTCATTGTTACCGCACCATAAAGCCATGCTGGGATGATGGCGAAGGCGTTTGATCTGGCAAATTGCTTCATTCTCGATATTGGGCGCATCCACCGTCGTTGCCGGGTACATGCTGCAGGCAAACATGAAATCCTGCCACACCATGATGCCCAACTCATCGCAGCGATCGTAGAATTCGTCATTCTCGTAAATGCCGCCGCCCCAGACGCGCAGCATGTTCATGTTGGCAACTTTCACCGATTGCAGCAGCTGCCGGTATCGTTTGCGATCGACACGCGTGGTGAAGCTATCCGCCGGAATCCAGTTGCCGCCCTTGGCAAAAACCGGCAATCCGTTCACGACGAATTCGAAGCTCATGCCGGACGCATCCGGTTCCTGCCACAATTCGACGGTGCGTAGGCCGATTCGTTTTGTGGTCCGATCAACCGGGCGGCCAGCGATCACCAGCTTCGCTGCGATTGTATACAGCGGCTGTTCTCCCAGGCCATTCGGCCACCACTGTCTCGGCTTGTCGATGGTGAAATCTATTGAGTAGGAACCGATCCCGGGATTCAGTTTGATCTTCTGGCGGACGGTTTTGAACGATTTCTCTTTTGAAGTGATCGCAATGGTTGCGTCGGTGTCACGCGTTGACTCGATTTCCACGTTGCCTGTGATCTTCGCGGCTTTCTCACCAAGGTGATTTTGGATGACATTTAAGTCAACAAATCTCGCGTCATTCCAGGCTTCCAAATAAACCGGCCGCCAGACGCCGCAGGTCACGAATCGCGGTCCCCAGTCCCAGCCGTAGTGATAGGGCGCTTTGCGAGTGTAGGGACTGGTTTTCTCGCCGTGATCGTTTATGGCCGGGTGGTGATGCTCGAGCGCCGCCATTCTGGGCAGGACTTCATTGATGGGAGATCTGAAATGCAGGCGCAAGGTGTTTTTGCCTTTCTTGAGAAGCCGCTTGCACTCGACGCGCCACTCGCGGAACATGTTGTCCGCTTCTAAGATCAGTGAGTCATTCAAGAAAACCGCGGCGTACGTATCCAATCCTTTGAAAACCAGGTCGATGTTTTCGTGCTTCAAAGCCTCGGTGCGAACTACAAACCGGGTTTGATATTGCCAATCGGTCTTGCCGATCCACTGCAGCCGGGTTTCATTGTCCCGGTAAAACGGATCTTCGATGAGACCCGCCAGCAGTAAGTCGGTGTGAACGGTGCCCGGCACCTCGGCGGGATAGAGTCGGTCTTTGCCGCTTTCTTTGAATGTCCAGTTGTCGTGTAAGAATAGAATCATTTTCAGAGTTAGTAGTGGGCCCTTCAGGCGCGGCTGAAAAAAAATAGGATTCTTCCCAGAATTGTGGCTCACAGGGGTACCCCAACAGACCCATTAGGTTTTTGACCCACGAGTTCACGAACAATACGAAGAAAGATTCAACTTCACCGCGACCGGTCGCATAAGGGTTACCTTAAGCTTTGCGTTTTCGAGACTCCTCTTTGCTCTCTCTTCATGAGCTTCGTGTTCTTCATGGTAACTAAGCTTTAACCCAAATAATAGGAAGTCCTGTCGTTACTCCAATTTGATCGCCCAGTCATCCGTTCTAAAACACGAAGCCGGCAAACCTTCCGTGTTAAACAGGTTCGGTTCCGCGGTGTTGCTCCACGCAAAACGCACGGCAACCGGATTTTTCACGGCACTCGCGTATGCAACCACCGTGTTGCCATCGATCTCGGCTTCGGCATCGACGAATTTTCTGTCTTTTTCAGCTATCTGAAAGTGGGTGAGTTTTTCACCTTTACGTTGCAGTCCGTGCTCCGCGAAATCGAAAAACAGGCGGATTTTTTCTCCCTCAGTTTTCATTTCGCGATAGACTGGCCCGGAAAACGTGATGCCCTCTTTTCCATATGCGCGCGCCAGCGCCCAATTCGCCAGTCGTTCCCCAACATCGTGCTTGTTGCGGGGATGGATGTCGTCGATATTGCCGATATCGCTGGTCACCACCATCCCGGTATTGGGAACCGACATACTCATAAGCTGGGATTCGCGAAGTAAAACGCCTTCGTTTGATCTGCCATATTTGTACGGCGCAATCTGCACATAATAAAAAGGGAAGTCTTTGCCCCACTCTTTACGCCAGCTTTCCATAAGGGCAGGAAATAGTCTGCGATATTCTGCCGGGTTCAACGTGTTGGTTTCTCCCTGGTACCAGATGACCCCGGCGATTTGGTAGGGGATAAGAGGCGCGATCATCGCATGGTAAGCCGAACCGGATTCTACCGGACACCACGGAACGTCGGTGAATTTTGCTGCTGAGCCGGCAAATTCTTCATTTGTGGACACGACGGCCGGGTTCAGCCAGGCTTCGGCCGGCGTGCCGCCCCAACTGCTGTTGATGAGCCCGATCGGTACATTGAGACTCTCGAACAACTCGCGGCCAAAAAAGTAACCGACCGCGCTGAAGTCTTTCATAGTTTGGGGAGTACAAATTGTCCATTGCCCATCCAAATCCAATTGCCGTACGTCCGCTGACTTGTGAGTTACCTGAAAGAATCTGATGTCAGGATAGTTGGCGTCTTGAATTTCCTGAGCGGCATTGTCGATTCCTGCCCCGGCTGGCCACTCCATGTTGGATTGCCCGGAGCAGAGCCAGACCTCGCCAACCAGGACATCTTCCAAAATGATAGTATTATGTCCCATAATGATCAATGAATACGGACCGCCGGCGGGCGGAGTGTTCAGTTGCACTCGCCAGTTGGCGTGATTGTCGGCTTTGGTTTGCAGCGCCTGGCGATTCCAGCTGGCAATGACTGTAACTTCCTCTAACGGCTTTGCCCATCCCCAGAGAACTATTTCCGAATTTTGCTGCAGCACCATATGGTGGTTGAAAATCGCCGGCAGGGTTACTTTTGCCGTTGCGGGTGACGTGATGACATTAAACGAGGCAAGGCACAGACACAGGTAACGCAGGTATCCTCTCATTTTCTCCCTCGAAAATTATGAAAATTTAAAATGGAACGGGTGTCAATTCTGGTAGTTTTGTGCCGCAAATATAGCCAAATCTCTCATCAGGCACAATGCAAAAGTTGGAACTATTTTGGGGAATTGGTAGGAACGATCAATCGGCCGGGTAGTGGAATTTGGCTAATTTTATGAGTACTTTGCAGCAGCATTTTGGCAATTACTATTTTTCCAAATAAATAATCTCCGGCACAAATCGTCCATCGTCGCTTATCGTTATGATTCCGACTGCTTGCCGCAAGGAGAAGCGACGCCTGCCGGCGGAGCCAGGGTTGAAAATCAGCACCTCTTCTTTACGTTCTAATTTGGCTTCATGCGTGTGGCCGCAGATCACCAGTTCGAGCTTGCCAATATGCAGGTTGCGCAGCGCATTTTGAACGGGTGAAGTTCTCACGCTGATGAATAGGTGAATCATGCAGATGCCGACGCCATGAATCTCCAGGGCGAGCGCTTCCGGATAGCGCGTAGACAATGGGAAGATATCGATGTTGCCGTGAATAGCGCGCACGGGCGCAATGCTCTCGAGGCTGGTGATGATGTCCTCGGTGCCGATATCACCAGCATGGAGAATGAGTTCCATCCCCTCGAAAGCGCGGAAAACGTTGGGATGAAGATAACCGTGAGTATCTGCGATGACGCCAATTTTCATGCGGCTGTTCAGGTTGCTAAAAAAGGGAACAAAAAATAGTCAAGCGCGATGAAATAAGCAAGTTAAAATCTGGCCACCAGTATGGAAGATTTTGAGAAAACCAACGATGACGATGACGAAGAAATCCCCGAGTATTACATTGTAACGGACGTCCTCGATTTGCACGGCTTTTTTCCGGAGCAGGTGCCGGAGATGGTCGAAGCGTTTATTGACAACGCCATCGAATTGCGGTTGACACGGCTGCGAATTATTCACGGCAAAGGCAAAAGCAAACTCAAACACGTGGTACGCAAAGAACTGGAGAAGAATCCTCACGTGGCCGAGTTTGGAGATGCGCCGCCGGAGATCGGCGGTTGGGGCGCAACCATCGTCCTCCTGAAAGGGCCGGATTAACTTACGCCTTTTTCGCCACTCAAGCTGTGGCTAACGGTGATGGCGTGGAGTAATGGAGTACTGGAGTAATGGAGTGAGGAGCGACGGATCATGGTTACTTAAATGGTTATTTCGGCCACATCAATCCAATACTCCACTACTCCAGCCGTAACTGGCCGACATCCGTATTTGCTAAATCAACGGTTGCGCGCAGGGTTTCCTCGAATACCTGAAACGCCTCCTGCCCGAACAAACAGAAGACAATTTTTTCGAGACCGGTTTGCGCCTTCAAATAGCCTATTGCCTCGGCAAGCATGATCTGCGCGCAGCGCTCCAATGGAAAACCGAAGATGCCCGTGCTGATGGCCGGAAACGCAATACTTTTGAGATGATTTTGATCCGCGACTTTCAGACTATTGAGTGTGGCGTTTCTGAGTTTTTCATCCTCATCTCCGTCACCCATGCGCGGGCCGACCGCATGAATGACATGCCGGGCCTTCAAATTGCCGCCCATGGTGATCACGGCTCCGCCTACCGGGCAGCCGCCAATTTTATTGCACTCCTCTTGAACCGCCGGGCCGCCTTTCTTGCGAATGGCGCCGGCCACGCCGGCCCCTAAAATCAGCGCCGAGTTGGCGGCATTGACAATGGCGTCGGTAGCTTGTTCGGTAATGTCGCCTTCGAGCAGTTCGATGGTTTTGTGGTTGATTTGGAATTCCATTGTATTTTCGAACCGATTTTTCACTGTAAGTTAGAAAATCTCTGGTCAATGTCAAATTTTGGGTTCAACCTAAGCTGGGTCGCGCGCAAAAATGTTTGCAAAAAAGTCCGTTATTCTTTAGATTGGCATGTCTAATTCAACTGACTCAATTAACTTAGAATAATAAGAATATGAAGAAAACTCGAATTCACTTAGCCATTCTTGTGATGTTATGTCTTTGGACAAAGACGGAGGTTTCATTCCCACAGTCGCCTGATCGCGTGGAGCAATTTTTGATCGATCTCACCGCAAAAGCCAAGGAGCAGTTAGGTGCCAACACCGATCCCGCGAAAACTGATTTCAGCCGCTTCGTCATCGAATGGGCGAAAGCCAATGGGCTCACGGCTACCCAGTCCGAAACTGAAATCAAGCGCTGGATCAGTGCCGTCGAGCAGAAGGGCGATGACCCCTATAAGCTTGGTTTGACAGCGTTTTACAGAAAGGATTTTAGCAAAGCCGCTGAACATTTCAACCAGGCAGCGTTGGCAAGGTCCAATCAGGTCAATACGCTCAAAGACAAAAATCAGTTAACTCCCGAGGCCAATGCCCGTTTGGTCCGGGAAGGAACGCTATGTCTGCTGCTGGCTGCCAGGTCGTGTCTGTTCAACAATGATTTTGTCAATGCCGGAAATTTCTTTCAAAACGCCGCCAACTATACCTCGCGCGAAGAGTCTCCCGAAACCTGGGCCGGAACGCTCCTGGAGCTCGGACAGGTGTATTCCGAATTGGGATTGCGCACCAGCGGCGACGAGAGTGAAAAACTGTTCGTCAATGCCGCTGAAGCCATTCGCCTGGCTTTAGAGGTGTTCACCCGCGAAGGCTTTTCGCAAAAATGGGCGGAGAGCCAGAGCAGCTTGGGCGCTACCCTGGCTTCACAAGGCATTCGCACAGAGGGTGATGCCGGTGACAAACTGCTGTTCGACGGCGCCGAGGCCTTGCGCAAGTCCCTCGAGGTGGTTACACGTGTTCAGGCTCCGCTACCGTGGGCGAAAACCCAGAACAATCTTGGCGCGGCTCTGGCGGAACAGGGGATGCGCAGTAGTGGTGAAGCCGGCTTGCGTCAGCTGCTGGATGCCATTGCGGCCTATCGTTCGGCGCTGGAGGTACGCACCTACGAGACCTATCCTCAGGAGTGGGCCAGCACCCAGAACAACCTGGCGGCAGTCTATTACTTCATGAAAGATTGGCCGAAGGTTGCCGAGTGCTACAGCAACGTCTTGAAGGTCTTCCCAAAAAATGCCCTGGCCTATCGTACCGCCAGCGAGTTGCATCAGAAAGCCCTGTTTGATTTTGATCTCGCGTTCAAGCTCAACCAGGAGTGGGTGAAAAATAACCCCAACGATTTGCTCGAGCAGGTGAAATTGGTTGAAAAATATTTCACCACCGGGCGATTTCAGGAATGCCAGTCTCAGGTCGCCGTGTTCGTCGATAACAAAGATTACAGCCCGCTGGTGCATGCCGTCATGCGCGCTATTGAAATTGCCAACCTCATTGCGCTAAAAAGCCCTGCCGTCGTGCCCGCCAAACTCGACGCCCTGTTGCAGTTGCTCAAGGAGCAGCCTGATCATTTCAAGGTTGAATTCAACACGGCCGGCATGCAATATTATGTCAACCAGAATGCGCTGTTTGCCAATTACGGCGATTGGTTGGTGAAATTTTTGCAGGCGATGGAGGGGGATAAGCGCGATACCGTTTTCATCGCGCTGGAGTCAGCGAAGGCAAGTTTCCCCACCATTAGCACTAATTAATTTTAAGAACACACTTTATTGTTATGTCGCAGCGCTTCGACGTCGTCGGTTTCGGAATCTGCACCGTGGATTTTTTGGGACTGGTGGCCGATTATCCCGCCCCGGATCAAAAAGTGAAAATGCAAGCTTTTTCCAAACAGGGCGGAGGTTTGACCGGCACCGCCCTTGCCGCCGCCGGACGCCTGGGTGCCCGTGTTGGTTATCTCGGCAAATTGGGCACGGATGAATACAGCACTTTTTTACTGGATGAATTTCGCAAGGACCGGGTCGATGTTTCCCACACAATGATTGACCCTCATGTGGGACCCCCGCTTTCATTCATTCATGTGGAAAAAGGGACCGGCGAACGGCGCATTACCTGGCACTGGGACGAGTTTGAAATTCCGCCTGAAGAAATTGATCGCCAACTTATTCAGAACGCGCGAATTTTATTTCTCGATCACTTTCATGTTAAAGCGGGGTGTGCTGCAGCCGATTGGATTCATGAGAGCGGCGGGCAGGTCCTGGTGGACGCAGAACGCATGGCACACGGGTTTGTTCATGTGCTGCGCCGCGCCGATTTCATCATATCCTCTCGAAAATTTGCCGAGGCTCTCACCGACTCGCACAATCCCGAACAATCGGTGCGCCGGCTTCATCGACAATTAGGCGGAACAGTCGTGGTGACTGCGGGGGAGAACGGCGCATATTGCAAAGCGACTGATCAGGAATTTCATCAACCCGCTTTCAAAGTTGACGTCGTGGACACCACGGGTGCCGGTGACGTTTTTCATGGCGCGTTCATGGCAGGCCTGGCGCGGGACTGGCCGCTGCCCCAGATTTTAGAATTTGCTTCGGCAGTGGCAGCGTTGAAGTGCCGGAGTCTGGGTGGCAGAGAAGGCATCCCGACGATGGACGAAACATTGACCTTCTTGAAAGAAAAAGATACAACCGATTTTAGTAAGTCGCTTATGCCAACTATTCATAATCCGTGAACATCCGTGCCTGTCTGCGCAGGCAGGCAAATCAGTGACTCAACATCTTTGGTTGCCTGCCTGTGCAGACCCGCCTGCGCGGGCAGGCAGGCGGCGCCGCTGCGCTGGGCAAAGCCGTGTCCAAATTTTGCCTTGCAATAGCCTGCAAAAACAGGCGGGAATGGCAGTCTCTCGACCCTATTGGACAGCCCTGATTCCACGCGCTGCGCTCACAATGTCGGTCTCAACAGAATTCGACTCATTCTCTGTTCGTAAATGCCAGCTTAATTCCCAGTCCCACCAGCACCGTCCCACAGGTCTTGTTCAAGTAGACAGAAAACTTGTCATGGCTGCGAAGTTTTGAAAAGATCTGGGCCGAGAAGATCGCCAGGATGACGCACCAGATGGTGCCGGTTGTGGTGAAAGTCAATCCCAAAGTCAGAAAAGGCAGGACATGCGTTTTTGCAGACGGATCGATGAATTGGGGCAGGAACGCGATGAAAAACATCGCCACTTTGGGGTTCAAAACATTGGTCACGACCGCGTCGCGATAGGTTTTGACAGCAGCGTTTTTTGTTGCCTGCGGGTCGCCTTGTGTGAAATCGAGTTTGGATTTGTCCAGCAACGTTTTGATCCCGATGTAAATGAGGTAACCTGCGCCGGCGTATTTAACCAAATCGAAAAGCAGAAGCGACTTTGCAATGATGATCGAAAGTCCAAAAGCAGCAAACAAAGTATGAATGATGGATCCCGTCGCAATTCCCATAGCCGACAGAACTCCTGCTCGTCTGCCCTGCGCGATGCTTTTTGTGAGAATAAATATGGTGTCGTTTCCAGGAGTCAGGTTCAGCAATATACCCGCCAGCAGAAACGTTTCGAAATGGTTTATTCCCGACATGGGGCTTCCTAAAATGATATTGTACAAAAACGTAAGCCGGATCGTCCGCTCTTAAATCACACGTCCCTTTTCGCAAAACCGCAGGTGATCTGAAGAGGGGAAGCTTAAGCAATTAAGCTAATCTAAGCTCAGGAAACCTGTACCGCATCAAATTTTTGAGCTCTGGCAGTTTCATCGGACAAATTTTCTGCGCGCGTGATGGTCGCCAGGCGGTGAAAGGCTGCTAGCGCCGCGATGGCGAAAACCAGCGTCAGCCAGCCCTGTGATACGAAATCAAAGTCTCCCGCGTCCTTGATGACCCCAAACTGCATGGGCAGGACCATCAGATCAGCCGCTGTATGCAGTACAATTGACGACAAAATAGAGCGCGTCAGATAGACCAGGTATCCGTGCAGTAAGCTATACATTAAGAAGAATGGCAGAAATGCGATCGTCGCATAAGCATGGCCCAGGTGCGCCACAAAAAACATCAGACCGACGATTACGATTCCTGCGATCCAGCCGTGGCGGCGCTGAATTTGTGACAGCATGTATCCTCTGAAAGCCGCTTCTTCCACCACCCCGGCGACGAGGGCTATTGATAGAAAAATAGAAACCACTGTCACTGGCGGGTAGACCGAAACATTGAAGGGTGCCGCGTAGGCCTCCTGGGGCAGATCAGCGAATCTTGAGGTCACAAAGATGAGACCCATTATACTCACCATCCCGAGACCGCCGGCAACCAGAGACCACCACCAAACTCGCCTTTGCAGAGGTCGACCGCGAAGGTCCTGGTGCCGCTGTTGCGCCGTTGATGGCGGCCATCCATTGCCATTTAAATAGCGCCAGAAAAACCACAGCCAGGTCAACACCAGCGGCAGAAACCACGGGATGGTTGGAGAAAGTGTTAGATTGGCCACCAATACGGCTCCCGGCAGAAATCCACCTATTTGGAGGATCACGAAACCAATAATGATGGCCCGCACGACCACCGGCACCCGAGTCCATGATCGAACCAGGAGGGAGGGCAGGAGGTTGGTATTAGATGTCAATTTCGTGGCACCCTTTGGTGTTATTCATACATTCGGTTGCTATCAATTTTGGCGAGCTCGATCATAAGCTGACTGACTTTTGTGGTAACAGCGATAAAATATTTTTGCCCCTTTTCCCTGGTTGCTTTCTTGGGATTTCCAATGCCGGTATCGGCGGTGACCTGCGACCATTTGCGTTCGGCCCAGGCCCAGCCTTCGTTGAAGGCCGCGATGCGAAATTTTTTGTTCTTGCCGTCGCCGGCCTCGCTCAGAGGCCGCACTAAATCGGGAGTGAGATGAAGCAGCAGACTGGTTTCCAGTTCGCCGGCATGGTCACCGGAGTGTTCGAAGAAATCCTCCTGGTCGAGGCAGCGAAACCAATCGCAGCTGCAGATGAGCATCTGTGGAAACCGGGCGCCGGTCTCGCGGATCAAGGGTTTAAAATCATTACCGCCGTGACTGTTGAGGATCAGCAATTTGAGAATACCCTGCCGGTTCAATACTTGAACATTATCCCGCAGCACCGCCGCCTGGGTGCTCGGATTCATATTGATGTCCAATTTGATATCCGTCTGCCCGGTATTCACCCCAAACGGCACGACCGGCAGAACGATAACTTTCGCTCCCTGTTCCCACGCCAATCTTGCGGCTTCGGCGCTGATGTTTTCGGCCTCGATGTTGTCGGTGCCATA
>DASWHH010000137.1:0-5788 GCA_036398295.1 bacterium | reverse complement strand
AGTTGTTGGAAATTCAAGTGCTCGATGATTCCACCGACGAGACCAGCCTGGTCGCGGAGCGTCTTGTGCAAATGTACAGGCTGCAAGGTTTTAACATAGGTTGTATTCATCGTGAGAATCGCATTGGTTACAAGGCCGGTGCCTTGCATCGCGGGTTAATCCAATCCTCCGGCGAGTATGTGGCTATTTTTGACGCCGATTTTGCTCCAAACCCCGACTTTCTGAAACGCGGGCTCCGCTATTTTGGCGACACAAAAGTGGGGCTGGTGCAAGCGCGGTGGGGCCACATCAATAGTAGTTATTCGCTATTGACCCGAATTCAGTCAATGTTTCTGGATGGGCATTTTATCATCGAACACATTGCCAGGAATCGCTCAGGACGGTTTTTTAATTTCAACGGCACCGCCGGTATCTGGCGCAAGCAGGCCATTTTCGATGCCGGCGGCTGGCAGCACGACACGCTCACAGAGGATCTTGATTTAAGTTATCGTGCGCAATTGCGCGGCTGGCGGTTCGTGTATGTGCCAGATCTGGTCGCGCCGGCAGAATTGCCGGTAGAAGTTAACGCATACAAATCGCAACAGCATCGCTGGGCCAAAGGCTCGGTACAGACCGCCAAAAAACTGCTGCCGGTGATTTTCAAGAGCAAGGTTCCGTTCTCGGTGAAATTGGAAGCGAGCTTGCATTTGATCAGTAATATGACTTACCTGTTCATGACGATCCCCTCCATCCTGATGCCAATCATTTTGCATGTACAGCTCAATCGCGGTTGGGACTGGATGATTTATTTGTATCTTCTCGTGTTTTTTACGGCCTCACTCTCGGTGATTACGTACTATTTGATCGCTCAAAGGGAGAGCAATTCCAATTGGAAGCAACAGATTCCCTACCTGCCACTTTTGATGTCGCTGGGGATTGGTCTTTCTGTAAATAACGCCAGGGCGGTGTTGGAAGCGTTGTTCAACTTCAGGTCAGAATTCCGCCGCACGCCGAAGTACCGAATTGAGCGCGCCGGCGATTCGTGGCGTCAGAAGAGTTATCGCGCCGAATTCAATGTTCAACCCCTCATCGAGTTGTTGTTCGGATGCTATTTTACGCTGGCAGCGATCAGTTTGGCCAAAAGAGGCTTGTTTGTCTCCGTTCCATTTTTCCTGTTATTCCAGTTCGGGTTTATTTATCTCGGCGCGATGTCTTTGATGCAATCCCGGATGTTGACCATAGACTTTTCACAGCTCAAGCTTTTCTTCCAACGACGCTTGTTATTTATCACCAAGAACCTCTCCTGATTTTCGCAAGATTCGCGCACAAAATTTGCTGGAAAAATCCTTGATATTTTGTTAAATCCTTCTTACTTTGTCTCGCCTTTTACAAAGAAGCCACCAAGGAGATCGCAATGGCCAAACCTATAACATTTACCGACAACAATTTCGAAAGTGAGGTACTAAGTTCCGAGAAACCGGTACTGGTGGATTTTTGGGCAGAATGGTGTGGGCCTTGCAAGATGATCGCACCATTCATAGAGGAATTGGCCGGCGAATACGAAGGCAAGATCAAGATCGGCAAATTGGATGTCGATAGTAATAGCAGGGTTTCGAGCCAATATGGAATTCGCAGCATTCCTTCCCTTTTGATCTTCAAGCATGGGCAGGTGGTTGAGCATATCGTCGGAGCAGTTCCCAAAAACCAAATCAAGTCAAAGTTAGAGGCGGCATTATTTTAAAACAAAGGCCCTCGATTGCTTAATCAGCCTTTTGATTAAATGAGCCTTAGCGATCGAATGAATTATGATGTATTGGTGATAGGTGCCGGACCTGCCGGTTTATCTGCCGCATTTATGGCTGCTAAGGCCGGCGTTAAAGTAGCGGTTTTGGAAAAAAGCAAAGAAATTGGTTATCCCATACACACCAGCGGCGGCAGCTGGATTGATGAGCTTAAAGCCCTGGACATACCCGATCGATTTATGCATCCCATTCGAGAGGGTATTTTTATTTCTGCCAACGCCAGCGCACTAATAAAGTATGATCAGCCTCCCAGTTGCGTCCTCGATGTTCGTGGCCTGTATCAGTACCTCGCTGACCTGGCTTCCCACCAGGGGGCGGAAATTTTTGTTAACACAACTGTCAGTGGCCCGACATTCCAACAGACTAAACTCACGGGCGTGAAGGCTCGCGGTTTGGGCAAAGAACTATCTTTTACTGCGCCGATTGTCATTGATGCCAGCGGCGTGTCGGCGGTGATCGCCCGTAAGGTCGGTTTGACGCGTGGCTTTCAGAGGATTGGGGTCGGCGCCGAGTACGAGTTGTACGCGCCCCAGTGGCCACATGAACGGATTGCTTTTCTCTTCGGGACTCAATTTGCTCCCTCAGGTTACGGCTGGGTCTTCCCCCGTGGCAACCATCGCGTCCGCTTGGGCGTGGGTGTGATTCGCCCCGACACCTCTGCCGATCCAAGACAATATCTCGAGAACATTCTCGCCAATCGCCAACTGTGCGATGGCGCTCTTTCCCAGGTAAGCCGCATCGAGTACCATTCGGGAATCATACCCAGTGAAATGTTTTTGAAACGGACGGTGAGCGACGGCCTTCTGGTCGTAGGTGATGCCGGCGGACTCATATCCACACTACTTGGAGAAGGGATTCGCTTCGCCATTGCTATCGGCCGCATCGCTGGCCAGGTGGCAGGAGACGCCGTTTTGTGCCAGCGATTTGACAAAAAGTATTTGAGCCAGTTCGAGGCGCTCTGGAAAAAGAAATACCGTCGTGTCTTTGAGATGGGGGCGTTGATCAATAAGCGCATCGCCCAATATAGCGACAGCCAGTGGCAGCGCGCCATACAAACATTGGCCGAGTTGCAACCCCAGGTGATTCTGCCTTTGCTGAAAGGCGATTTTAGAGGGCGGAACGTGCTCAAGGTTCTGAAATCAAATCCGCGGTTTCTAAGGCACGCCATTCTGCAGGCGATATAGGATGAACGCTTTGCGATTCGAAGTTTAATCAGTTGTACCGGAGGGTTGATGTTTGCATTGATCATGGCTGGTGGAAAAGGCAAAAGATTCTGGCCTAAAAGTCGAGAGAAGCGCCCGAAGCAATTGTTGAAAATTTTCGGGGAGCGTACCATGATTCAAAGCACGGTCGATCGCCTGCTTCCCGCCATCCCTGAAAATCGAATTTTTGTCGTGACAACAGAGGGCCAAACGGCCCTCCTAAAAAAGCAATTGCCCGGGCTGTCAACCAAAAATTTCATTGTCGAACCCAAGGGGAAGAATACCGCGCCTTGCATCGGCCTCGCAGCGTTGTTCATGGAAAAAATCGATCCTAACGGCGTGATGGCGGTGTTTCCCGCCGACCACCTGATAACCAACCAGGACGCCCTTCTGCAGACACTGAAAGTCGGCGCAAAAATCGCCAGCGAAAGAGACTGCCTGGTTACCCTTGGTATCGAGCCGGTTTATCCCGCCACCGGTTATGGGTACATTCAGTTTAATGACGATTTGGGTAAGCTTGATGGCATTGAAGTGCTGCGGGTTAAAACCTTTGCTGAGAAACCAAATTTGGCCACCGCCGAGCGCTTTCTCAGTAGCGGGGATTTTCTCTGGAACAGCGGTATGTTTATCTGGAAAATCAAAACCATCCTCAAGGCCATCGAAGAGTATCTGCCACACCTGCATGATGGCTTGATGGAGATTCGCGAAGATATTGGAACTCGAAAAGAGGCCGAGACCATCAACCGGGTCTATTGCCAGATCAAGAGCATCTCCATCGATTACGGGGTGATGGAACAGGCACTGGACGTGGTTGTGCTGAAAGGGCCGTTCGGGTGGAACGATATGGGAAGTTGGGACGAGGTGTACAAATATTCCAGCAAAGATGAAAACGAAAACGTGCTTTTAGGTGATCACCTTCTGAAGGACAGCCGCGGCAACTACGTGGACGTGCCGAAAAAGTGTGTCGCAATAATTGGCATCGACAACTTGGTCGTGGTCGACACCGGTGATGCGCTTCTCATTTGTCCGCGTGAACGCGCCCAGGAGGTGCAGGAAATCGTCGAGTTGGCTCATCGAAGAAAAATGAATCATCTGCTATAGGGACGGCTTGCCTATGAATGAAAACGAGATTTTAGAGGGTTTGGAAAAACTCTATGCCGATCTTCAGATTGAACTGCGGTATGAAAGGGGTGATTTCTATGGTGGGCTCTTTCGCTACCGGGATCAGCAGAGAGTCATTCTGAATCGTGATCTAAATAGCACCCAGAAAATCAGCATTCTGGCCCGAGAGCTCCGGGGCAAGGTGGATTTGGAAAAGTTGTACCTGCTCCCTGTCTTACGCGAGGTCATCGAAAATGCGAGTAGTGTGGAGTAAAAAAACCGACATCAAATCGAAAGAGGCAGAAAAAATGGAAGTGCAGGAGCTAATCCCGTATTTTGGCCGGGAGCTATTCGTTCCTCAACTTAAGGCCAAGAGCAAAGACGCGGCATTGCTGGAGTTTGCCAACTTGTTCGTGCAGTCAAAGATTGTCCGCAAAAAAGATTTGATACTGGAACTGTTACAGAAACGCGAGACCCTGGGCAGCACCGGTATCGGCAGCGGGGTGGCCATTCCCCATGGTCGAACCACCGCAGCGCTGGAAGTTAAGATCGCGTTTGGCAAATCCCATGACGGCATTGATTTTGAAGCCATCGATAAGAAGCCCGTCCACCTTTTTTTCGTGGTCTTGGCGCCCCCGCATGATGAGAACAACCGCTACCTGCCGATCTTAGGTAAGCTGGTGGAGGTGCTCAACGAAAGCAAGAATCGAAAAAGACTGTTAAAGGCAGAATCGTTTGAGGAATTCACTCAGATTTTTGAAGGGATCGAATAATGTTAAACAAACAGCTTGAATTTTTGGTGGCGCTGCAGGATCTGGATATGATGCTGAAGGACATTGAGGATGTGAAAGCGCTGGGATTTGATGCGAAAGGACTCGAAAAATTGCAGGAAGCTCGCGCCGAGCTGATCGAGAAAATCAGAAAACCGCTGGTCTCAACTTATAACAAACTCCAGGGTCGCTATAAGCGCTCGATCGTGCCTGTTAAAGACGATGTTTGCCTCGGTTGTTTCATGCGTATTCCGACCCAGCTGATCACCCGTGGCCGTAGCGATCAGGATGTCATCCTGTGTGAGGGCTGTGGCCGGATTTTATACTGGTACGATTGACTAAACCGGTTTTTCATAAATAGCGTACTTCTTGTACAGTTTTGCCCCCATGCTCTCGAGGGCGCGGTTCATCAGTACATTGTCGTCTAGGATCCAGGAAAATTCTCCCAGCGTATAGCCTTTTTCTTTCCCACGCCGGTAGGTCTCGTAGTAAAAGGCCGGCGCCAGCCCGCGCTTCTTTTGGAATTTATGTCTCACGCCTAAGGTAATGACTCGCACGCGTTTTATTTTCTTGCGATTCAGCAGCAGCTTAAAAATACCGAACGGCAGTAGCCGGCCATTAATGTCCTTTAAAATCTCATTGTAATCGGGTAGGGCGAGGGAGAAGCCAGCAATTTCCCTATTTACCTCAGCAAAGTGAACGATATCCGGATCGATGATTTGCCTTAAGTCCTTACCCATATGCGCCAATTCAGCTGCGGTCATCGGCACGAAGCCCCAGTTGTCCTGCCAGGCGTCGTTGTAAATGGTCTGCACCCGTTTTACCTCGTTGTTAAAATCTCTCAAGTTGAGGGTTCGCAAGGTGATACTCTCGTCTGCCAGAGTTTTTTGAGCGAGGGCCTTGAATCGATCTGGCATGGACGTAGTGGTATGAA
>DASWHH010000136.1:0-2563 GCA_036398295.1 bacterium | reverse complement strand
CATTCAGAGAGGCGGCTACAGTCTGGATACTAGATCCTGTCAAGTGGAACAGACATTCTTTAAGTCATCAGAGTTTTGACGGTGGAATCCTAAGCCCGGGTGATGAGGCCCTTAAGGGATATAAGCCCACTCAAACTTTCTCGGGCATGAACAATCATCCAGTTGCCCTTTATGGGACACACAATAGTCCGCGAATAGTTGCTCAACAAGGTGTTTTCACGATTTTTGGGCAAAACACTGTTCCAATGGAAAAAGCTTATGAAAAAGAGGATTTCCCAACTGGGTGTCTTGTAAAGGTGACAATTGAGAGGTCTGTAATCAAGGGTATGCGAGCATCATTGCTAAGGCACGGTTAAATGCATCGGCAAAAATTCTGATGTTTGAGTATCATAACAAGCTGCTTGAAACAAAAAAGACGAATTTAGACGATTTTGTGCACAATAATCCTGTTCGGAAAGGCTTTGTTGAGAAACCGGAGTGCTGGTTGTACAGCAGCGCCCGCAACTATGTTCTTGGGGATGAATCCGTCATAACCGTTGAGTTGCTGCCGCTGGTCTGATCGGTTTTGGGAATGTAATTCCCGAACCATTTTTCCGCTGGGGATTCCTTGGCGGGCTGAGCACGGAGCTTAAATCCCCAGCGAGCATTGCGGCCGCTCGCAGGGAATTTATCACCCCCGTGCCGCGCTTGTTAGGTCATACCGGCAGAGAAATGAAATAGGGATTGTAGCCTTAGTGAGAGACCCTTGCCTTTTGATTTTCAAAGTATTAGTATGACAACATATTTGACCAAGGAAGGAGGGAGAGATGAGGATTGAATTAGCGCTGGTTTTAGTTGGTTGTCTTTGCGCCTGCACGCCGGCTCCGGAGCCGACCCCGGAGGAGATACTCATCGCAAAGGGGCGCGAGATTTTCTTCAACGAGACCTTTGGCGGCAACGGCCGGACTTGCGGGACCTGCCATCCCCAGGAAAACAACCTGACCATCGATCCGGCGTTTATCGCTACCCTGCCGAATGACAATCCGCTCTTCGTCGCCGAATTTGTTCCGGAACTGAAAGAAAATTTCGAAAACCCCCGCCTCATGCGCGAGTTCGGATTGATTTTAGAAAACCTCGATGGCTTCGATGATCTTGCCAATAGGTTTGTGATGCGCGGCGTGCCGCATACGCTGGCGCTGCCCACCTCCATCAACAGTCGTAACGGCCCACGCACCGGCTGGTCAGGGGACGGCGCGCCCGGTGACGGCTCGCTGCGTTCATTTGCCATCGGCGCCGTGATTCAGCATTTCACCAAAACCTTGAATCGCGTTCCCGGCGTGGATTTTCGCCTGCCCACGGATGAGGAGCTGGACGCGCTCGAGGCCTTCCAGCTTTCGCTCGGCCGGCAAGCGGAGATTACACTGCCGCTGCCTTTGAAAGGAACCGTGCCGCGGCGGGGACAGGAGATTTTTAACGATCGCACCCTCGGCAAATGCTCGGCCTGCCATTTCAACGCTGGCGCCAACGGCGACCCCGCCATTTTCGGTGCAGATGCCGGCAACCAGAGCTTTGACACCGGAGTAGAAGACTTGCCCGACCAGCCCGCCCGGCTGACGAACGAGCTGGTGCCACCCGATGACGGCTTTGGCATTCCCGGCACCGGTGAATTCAACACGCCGCCGCTCATCGAAGCCGCTGATTCCGGACCCTTCTTCCACAACAACGCCATCGAAACCATCGAGGGTGCCGTGGCGTTTTATGACGGTGAGTCTTTCAACAATTCCCCGGCCGGCCAGCTATTGGCGCAAGCCACCGGCAGCGGCATCGAGCTGGATGGAACGCAAATTGTCGCCGTGGCCGCGTTCCTGCGCGTCCTGAACGCGCTCGAGAACATCCGCCAGAGCATCGAATTTCTCGAAGCCAGTTTGATAAACAGCCGCGATTTCGACCGCTTCCTGCAAAACGCACTGGAGGAAACCGATGACAGCATCCGCGGGCTGGCGGGCGGCGGGCTTCATCCGCAAGCGGTAGCCTACCTGCGCGAGGCCCGGCGATTGACAGAAGAAAGCTTAGGTGGGTTATTCGCTACCGAGCAATGCGTGCGCGATGCGATCCAGCAGCAGCAACTGGCACGCGGCGAGCTGGTGGAAACCTCGGTGAATGAATAACAAAAAAGGAGAAGCATGATGAAAAGAATACACTTGATAGTCCTGGCTTTGCTGGTTTTCGTTTCGTATGCCCATGCGCAGAAAGCCACGGAAATTTTCATTCCCATAGGAAAATCGCCGGGGCTGTCGGGCAAATCCACCAGTATAGGTAAGATCGGGTCGTTCGATCTCCAGCAGAAAACGCTGACCGTATCCGATTCGACGGCGAGTTATACCGTCAAAATAACCGACGAAACCCAAATCTGGTTAGATCGCAGTTCCATGAAACAGAGTAATAAAAAAGGAACGCTTGCGGATCTGGCGGCCGGCGCAAGAGTGGAGATTAAGTACGTTAACAACGAGCGCAAAGAAGGCGCAATGGCAGAATGGATCAAGGTGGAGGTCAAGAGCAACCCGTGACGGGCGGCGACGGGAGG
>DASWHH010000135.1:0-2338 GCA_036398295.1 bacterium | reverse complement strand
CAAGATGCGGCGCCAGTTCGCTTGCCAGGCGCGGAAAATCCCAATGGCACAGGGCGTGGAATTTTTGCAGCGCCCGCGCCTTCTCAACCGGATTTAATTCTCGCCGGGCATTGTCAGTCAGGCTCATAGCCAGTGCTTGTTCCACTGGACAATCCGCTGCAGTGACAATCTGCGCCGGAATTTGTCGTTCGCCCAATTCTCTGTAAGTCAGGACCCGCCTGGAACCACAAACAATTTGCCATCCGTTTTCGTGTTGACGCAGCCAAACCGGGTTGAGGAGCCCGATCTTCTGGACGGACTCTTTCAAAGGTGTGATATCCAGCGGAAAGGTGATGATGAAGTTGTCGAATTCCGGCCCGTCGAGGAGGATTTCCTGCAATGGAATCGAATGTAACGTCATGACCCTCGGAGTTTAAATCTGATTGCTTGAAATATATGAAATAATCCGTTAAAGTTCAATGCTTTATTTCATGCTCGGGGATTTATTCCTGGGGAGCTTAAGATTGAATCCTGGCCCGGAGTCGCTGTTTGCAGTGGTTAGAGCATCGATTTTTTGGTTATTCAAATCTATAAAAAACAGAGATCAGGCTAATCGGGTTGGTTGGCAACCGGCACGAATGGTCTTTTGCTGCCGTTACCGGACGCAGGAGTAGATAAAGAATCGGCGTGGTGCTGAATGTGGTGACTAAAGCCATGATTACCATCATCGTGAACAAAAGTTCAATTGAATAGGCTTGAATTTTGTCCGGCGAAGGATTATGTTCATCGCGTTGAGGAGGGTCCTCGTTTCAGTACTTGAAGCCGAGTTGCAAGTGGAGATGACAAAATCTGTTGGAAGGGAGTTTTTTGCGGGCGAGACCATCGAAGTGGCTCGCCAACTCCTGGGAATAAAGCTGATTTACAAAGGCAGTGAGGGCATCATTGTCGAAACCGAGGCCTACAAAGACGATGCCGCATCGCATGCCGTCACCAGGCCGAAGAAAGGCGTCATGCTGCGCGAGACTTACGGCCGCGTTTACATTTATTTCATCTATGGTATGTACCACTGTTTGAATTTTACCACGGAGAAACACGGCACGGGCGCCGTTCTGATTCGCGCCATCGAACCCACGGCCGGCATCGAGGCCATGAAAGCCCGCCGCGGCACCGACCGTATACTCAATTTGACCAATGGTCCGGGCAAACTTTTTCAGGCGTTTGATTTCGACCCGGCGCTGCACGGTGAGGCCATTGGCAAGAGCATCCGTCTGCAGCGTCCGGCCGCCCCGCACAAAATCCAAATCGCCTGTAGTCCCCGTGTTGGCATCTCGAAGGCGATAGACTTGCCGTGGCGGTTTTTTATAGATGGGAACAAGTTCGTGAGCAGATGAGGCGCAAAGGGCAAAGGGCAAAGAGCAAAGAGCAAAGAGCTTTTACGCTATGCGCTATGCGCCTGGCGCCCACCATCCATTAATCAACGTCGTGATCCACGATTCCATAATCGTCCGAAGAGCCCCGGCGAGTACCAGACTCCCCCCGGCAGAAAGCTCGAAACCGCCGCCAGCAAAACTGCCCGAAGGTTGATATCGTTCATTCATTCACCTCCAGTTTTAGGAGCGGTGCTTATTTTAGCGACAAAAAGCAAAAAGACAAACGATGACTCGACTAATGCCCGGAATTCGTCGGTGAATGAAGGTGTGAGGGGTTGAATTGTCGGTAATTGGTCATGCCATTTCATCCCCCACCAAAACCAGCCGCAGGTCCATGACATTGGTGTTGGTGGGGCCGGTTTTCACAAGGTCCCCCAATTTCTCAAAAAGTGGATAGGCGTTGTTTTTGCTCAGGTGTTTGGCCGGATTCTGCCCGTTAGCCTCTGCGCGGGCCACCGTTTCTCCATCGCAGATGGCGCCGGCAGCATCGGTGGGGCCGTCGCTGCCATCGGTTCCGGCGCTAAGTATGACTGTGCCGTCCAATCCGGAAATATCCATGGCGGCGGCCAGCACGAATTCCTGATTGCGGCCTCCTTTACCGCGGCCGCGCAGGGTCACGGTCGTTTCGCCGCCGGAGATCACACACGCCGGCCGTGGGATCGGGCGCCCGCAGTTGACGATCTCGTTCGCAATCGCCGCGTGTACCCGCGCTACCTCGCGGGTCTCGCCTTCGATGAATGACGACAACACCAGTGTGCTATACCTCAGACTCCTGGCTTTTTCTTCAGCCGCCAGCAACGCTTGAATGTTGCTGCCAATCACCACGTTCTGGACTTTTGAGAATATGGTGTCGCCGGCTTTAGGCGTTTCGGCAATCTCTCCGCTCATGCCCTTCTGTATGCGCGTGCGGACCGGCTCCGGCAGCACAT
>DASWHH010000134.1:0-8685 GCA_036398295.1 bacterium | reverse complement strand
GGCTTAATCGATTTGCCGAACAACTTCGAGTGTCGGGCATGAGCACCCCGCTGCGACGGTGTCGCTGGAGGATCCGGCTCAAGCTCTGACACCCGTTTTTTGGAAATAGCAAAGACGTTTGCATTCGAAATGCCAACATTCTAGCACTGTTCACCGAGAAAGAAAACTCTAATCTAAGAAGATAAATTCTCGCGCACTTTGCGCCCGACGCTATGCCCTATGCTCTCTGCGCTATGCGTTTGTAAGAGGAGAGGTCATGCTCAAGAATTACGTGAAAATCGCCCTTCGCAATCTCATCAAGCAGAAATCCTATTCATTGATCAACATCGCCGGGTTGGCCATCGGACTGACCTGCGCGATTCTTATCCTTTTATATGTGCAGTTCGAGCTAAGTTACGATCGCTTTCACGACCACGCCGATCGTCTCTACCGCATCGCGTGGATGAGCGGCAATCCGCAAACGCGCACGCCCCATCCCATGGCGCTGGCGATGGCGCAGGATTTTCCGGAGGTGACGGAAGCGACGACCCTCTCCCCTATCTGGGGACCGGGACTGACGCGTCCGAAACTTTCGGTGCGTTATGAGGACAAGCGTTTTGATGAGCCCGGCTTTTATTCCGCCGATTCCACCTTTTTCAAAGTCTTCTCCTTTAACTTGCTAAGGGGTGATCCGGAACGCGCCCTCAAAGTTCCCGGCGGCGTGGTCATCACCGAGGAAATTGCCAAAAAGTATTTTGGCGACGAAGACCCGCTGAACAAGATTTTGGTGCTTGAACACGGCCAGCGCTTCGACATGACGGTGACCGGCGTCATGCAAAACCTCCCGCGCAATTCGCATTTTCACTTCGATTTTCTGATCTCCTACGTCACCCTCAAGCCGCTGGAAGACGGCAGCTATTACACCTGGGAGGATTTCGGCCATTACAATTATATTGTTTTGGCGCCGGGCGCTGATCCGAAACAAGTGGAGGCCAAGATTCCTGACTGGTTTCAAGGCTATGTGAATTGGCCGGATGAATGGTATCAAAGTCTGAAAAGCGGCGAGAACCGACTGGCGCTGCAGCCGGTCACCGACATCCATCTGCATTCGCATTTGAAATGGGAACTGGAGCCGAATAGCGACATCGCTTACATTTACATTTTTTCCGCGGCGGCGATTTTCATTTTAGTTATCGCCTGTGTCAATTTTATGAATCTCGCCACAGCGCGCTCGGCCAGTCGCGCGAAAGAGGTGGGCCTGCGCAAAGTGGTCGGGGCGCAGCGTTCGGCGCTCATCAACCAGTTTTTGGGCGAATCGCTGCTGATGACCGCAGGCGCCATGCTGATCTCTGTGGCGCTGGTGGAGTTGCTGTTGCCATCGTTTAATGGTCTCACCGATCTGCAGCTCGAGTTGAATGTGCTGGAGAATGTCCCCTTGTTTATAGCGTTGCTCGCCATCACTCTCGTGGTGGGCGTTCTGGCAGGGAGTTATCCGGCGTTTTTTCTTTCGGGTTTTCAACCGATCCAGGTCATCGCTGGAAAAATTCATCGCGGTAAACAGGGTGCGTCCTTCCGCAAAATATTGGTGGTGACACAATTCGCCATTTCAATTGCGCTCATTGCCGCAGCGGCCATCGTATCAGCGCAGCTCGAGTACCTGCGCAACAACAAATTGGGCTTCGAGCCGGAGCAGGTGTTGGTGATCCCCATGAAAGATCCGAGCCTGCGATCGCAATACGAGTCGATCAAAGCGGAACTGCTGCGGAATCCGAATGTTTTGAGGGCATCGGCGGTTTCAAATGTTCCCGGCAGCCGCTACAATCAGAATCAGATTCACTGGGTCGGGATGGAAGACGATGTGGACGTTTCGCAGGCGCGCGTTGACTTCGACTTTTTGACGACGTTAAAAATCAAACTGAAGGCGGGCCGCGACTTCTCAAAAGAATTTGCCACCGATGTCGATCACGCCTTCATTCTCAATGAGACCGCCGCCCGGCAATTCAACTGGGATTCGCCCCTCGAAAAGGAGATCACGTGGTACGACGATGACAACACTCGTGTGGGCAAAGTCATCGGCGTTGTGGAGGATTTTCATTTTCAGTCGCTGCACCGCGGCATCGAGCCGTTGATTTTGCACGTGCTGCCGGAAGGTTTCAATTCAATGCTCGTAAAATTGAATACCACTGACCTCTCAGCCGCGCTCAATTTCATCGAGCAGAAATGGGGCGCATTCGATCCGGGGCACACGTTTGAATTTACTTTTCTCAACGAGGATTTCAACCAGCTCTATCGCTCCGAAGAGAAGATGCAGAGCATCGTCGGCTACTTCACGTTTCTGGCTATATTCATCGCCTGCCTCGGATTGCTGGGGCTGGCATCTTACAGCGCCGAGCGCCGCACCAAAGAGATCGGCGTGCGCAAAGTGTTGGGTGCGTCGGTGTGGGGTATCGTGCGTTTGCTCTCTAAAGAGTTTCTGATTCTGGTGGTGTTGGCCAATGTCATCGCGTGGCCGCTGGCGTACTGGCTGATGCACGATTGGCTGCAGGACTTCGCATACCGGGTCACCATCGGCTTTGGGACATTCTTCCTGGCCGGCATCTCGGCGGCGGTGATTGCGCTGCTGACGGTGGCGACGCAAGCGATCCGGGCGGCGTTGACCAATCCGGTGGAGGCATTGCGGTACGAGTAAGAATTCGCAGAGCGCAGAAAGCAGAGCGCAAAACGAAAACAAAAACAAAGGCGCCATGCGCTTTGCGCTCTGCCGCTGAAAGCTGATGCCAGACGGCTGAAAGCCTTTGACACTCAATTTAAGCAGGCTATGGTCAACTAATGAGTTTCCCACATTCCATCCGCGTATTTGCCCGCACCCTGCTGCGCCGCAAGCTTTTCTCCTTCATCAACCTCAGCGGTTTGGCCTTTGGCATCGCCTTCATTATCCTCATCGGACAATTCCTTTACTTTGAATTCAGCTATAACCGGTTTTTCAAAAATATCGATCACATCTATCGACTCGTTGACGCCACTGAAAATGACTATCGGGTCGACTATCGCGTAGGCGATGCCATCGTCGAAAATATCCCCGGCGTCAAAAATACCGGCCTGATGAACGACCGCCAGGTTGAGGTGAATCACGGCGAACAGGTTTTTCAATTCGATCACCTGCTTTATGTCGATATCGGTTTCTTTGAGATTTTCGAGTTTCCATTTGTCCACGGCGATGCCGGGAATGCTTTACGCACCGTTGAAGCCGTTGTGCTGACCGAGTCGACCGCACGGAGGTTATTTGGCAGCGATGATCCAATCGGTCGCGAGCTGGTTTTCGATCATGAATATGAAATGATGGTGACCGGCGTCGTGCAAGATTTGCCGCCAAATACCAGTTTTCGCGCCGATCTGTTTGTCAGCGCCGAGAACACCAGGCAAAAACGCCTGCCCCTGTCGATGTCCTGCCTGGAGTACGATGGCAAGGATGATAGTCAATGCAAATATCCGTTCAACATTTTCGTTGAATTGCATGAGCAGGCTGATATTGCCGCCGTGGCGCTGCAGATCCCGGCGCTCTTCAATCTTGAAGACTATCGCTTCCCGGACAAAGTAAGTCTCACGTCATTTAAAACGAATTACTTCGATACCCAATATGGCGACCATGATCTTGCGCACGGCAACCTGGGTCTGGTGAAAATACTAAGCTGGATCGGACTAATCGTGCTGGCGCTGGCAGTGATCAACTACGTGAACCTGACCACCGCGGGCTACAAATATCGCTTGACCGAAATCGGCATCAAAAAATGTCTGGGCGTCAACGCGCGAATTTTAAGAACGCAGTTGCTCACCGAGTCATTCCTGTTTTGCCTCTGTGCGGCGTTGCTGGGCATTACCATCGCGGAAGCCTTTTTGCCGCATTTCAACCAGTTCATCGGCAAGCCTCTCCAGATCGAAATCTTCACGGACCTGCGTGTGACATCGATGTTCGCGGGATTTCTTCTTTTCCTCAGTTTAGCCGCAGGGTTTTTGCCGGCTGTCATGCTCTCAAGAATATCGCCCTTGCAGCTTTTCAAGTTCGGACCGCTTGCCAAAAGCGGCGCCAGCGGGTACCGCAGTGCTCTGAGCGTTTTTCAGTTTGGCGTTACGATTGTTCTGATCTGTTGCTTACTGGTGATGTCCAAGCAGATCGATTATGTGAAGCATAAAAACACCGGCTTCGACACCGAACAGTTGTTGTATCTGAATATTCATCCGAAAATGCGGGATCGGCTACCAGCGCTCACCGACCGACTTGCGCAATATCACGGACTGAAGTCGTTGACGATCACAAATGGCATCCCTGGCAAAATCAATATTAACCTTGATCACTTTGATGCGATCGTCATCGATTCAAATACGGTAAAGACTTTTGGGTTTGAGATCGTACAAGGCCGAAATCTGCTGCCCGGAGATTTGAATCAGGCGTGCCTGATCAACGCTGCTGCTTTGAGTAAGTTTGCAAACAACGATTTTCTCGGCCAGGAAGTGAACAGCAGCGCGATCGTCGGCGTGATCTCTGATTTTCATTTTGCTTCATTGCACAAAAAGATTGCGCCGTTGGTTCTGCTCTACAGTGACTGGGGTGGCCAGCATCTCACCATGCGCATTTCCGGGCCCGTCGACGAAGCAATTGCTCACATCACCCAAAGCTGGAAGGACCTGTGCGCGGACTATCCATTTGACCTGCAATTTTATGATGAAACCTTCGCAGCCATGTACCGACAGGAAGAGAATCTGGCCACACTCATCAGCATCTTTTCGATATTGGCCGTGGTGATTTCGTGTCTGGGTATTTTCGGATTGGCGGTCTTTCAGTCCCAGCAACGGCTAAAAGAGATTGGCATCCGCAAGGTTTTGGGTGCAACAGCCGCTGAGATCATAGCGATGCTGAGTGGAAGTTTCACGAAGTGGGTTATCGCGGCTAACCTGCTGGCCTGGCCGGTTGCCTACTTTGCTGCCACCAAATGGCTGCAAACTTTCGCTTACCGGATTGAAATTCAGTGGTGGATGTTTGCCGCCTCGGGCGGCCTGGCGCTGGCGATCGCTTTGCTGACAGTGAGTGCGCAAGCCATCAAAGCCGCGCTGGCGAATCCGGTGGAAGCGCTGCGGTACGAATAGCAGACCTGAGCGCATAGCGTTTTCTTGCGCTGGGCCCTGCTTTACGCGCCATGCGCTTTGCGCTATGCAGGGAGAGAACATGCTCAAAAACTACATCAAAATCACGGTTCGAAATTTAGCCAAATACAAAGGCTACACCTTCATCAATGTCTTCGGCCTGGCCGTCGGTATTGCCTGCTGCATGCTCATCTTCATTTTCGTCCACCACGAATGGAGTTTCGACAGCTTTCACGAACAGAAGGATTCTATCTATGCGCTCTATATCGAAGAAACCCGCCCCGACGGCAGCTCACACTTTCGGCGATTGATTCCCCTGGGCGTGCCGGAAGGGCTGGCAGCAGAGATTCCTGGCATCAAGCGAGTTGTCCAGGTGGTCACGGGGCCGCGGACGATTTTTCAGGAAGGGCAACCGTTTCGGGAAGATATTTTTCAGGCGGACTCCAGTTTTTTTGGGATTTTTTCATTCCCCTTGCTGGCGGGCGATGCCAGCAGCGTCCTGGACGATCCAGGCAAAATGGTGATCAGCGAGAGCGTCGCGAAGAAATATTTTGGCGCCGGCACCGATAGCGGATTCGACATGGTGCTGGGTAAAGTCCTTGCCGTTCAAGCGCGGGACGGTGTCAAGAATTTTCAGATCAGCGGCGTGATGCGGGATTGCCCGGCAAATTCCAGCCTGCAGATCGATTTCCTGATTTCCTTCAAAAATTATACTGATCTGCCGATGGGATCGAACGACTGGAACGGGCGCACTTCAACCTACATTTTACTCGAAAAAGGACAGCAGGCGAAAGACATCGAGCGCGCATTGCGGCCGTTCACCGCGCTCCACTTTAAAGAACGCATCGATGGCCAAAAGGCCGAAGGCTCGTTGATGGAGCGCGAACATGCGCTTCAGCTCAGACTCCAGCCGATTCTCGATTTTCACCGCAATACCAAAATTCCGGTTAACTACGAGTTGCCGGCACACAACGAAACCTATTCGTTCATTCTCTCGGGCATGGCATTTCTGATTCTGCTCATTGCCTGCATCAATTTCACCACGCTCTCAGTCGCCCGCGCCACGGACCGCGCACGGGAGGTTGGGTTGCGTAAAACACTCGGTGCGCAAAAGCGACAGTTGATGGCGCAATTTTGGGGTGAGGCACTTGCTCTGAGTTTCCTGGCAACCATCTCTGCGATTGTGATCGCTGAAACAACTTTGCCGCTGGTGACCGCGTTGACAGGCAAACCGCTCTCCATGTTCAGCTTGATTAGCCCGCTCGCGTTATTTGCGCTTTTGGTTTTGGTGATTATCATCTCATTGATTGCCGGTGGCTACCCATCCCTTGTCCTGTCAGGCTTTCAGCCGACCATAGTTTTGAAAGGCGCGTTGAAGGCTGCAGGCGGGAGCACTCTCATGCGCAGCCTTGTGGCCGCGCAATATACAATCTCCATCGCCTTGATGCTGTGCGCGAGCGTCATGGGCGAACAACTAGAGTTCCTGAGAGCCAAAGATCTGGGATTCAATGACGACTTGATCGTGGTCATAGCGGCCAGAGGAAAGGGTTCACCACAATTGGTAGAACGGTACCGCCACGCGGTTGCAGAAAATGCTATGGTAACTCAAGTTGTTGGTGCCGGTCAAGAATTCTCAGGCTCCACTGATAGACGGTCGTGGCAGGATGCGCAGGGCGTAAACCGGATCGCCTACGTGTATGGCGCGGACTATGACTATGTCGATTTGTTTGAAATAAAAATCGTTGCTGGTCGAAACTTTTCGAAGGAGATGGCTAATGATGCAGCTGCGGGCGTGCTCGTGAATGAAACGCTCGTGCGGGAATTCGCTCTCGAACAGCCGGTCGGGAAAACACTGTTTGGCTTTATGCCCGGAATTTATCAGGAAGCCCCGACAATTCTCGGCGTTGTTCGAGATTTTAACTTCATCTCGCTGCACGAGAAGATCGAGCCTGCCGTGCTCACGGTGCATCCTGGCTATGGGGCGCGCTACAGGAATGTTTTTGTCAAAATCAGCCCCGAAAACATCCAGGCGACGATCACATTCTTGAAAGAAAAATGGCTAGAAGTGGCGCCAGATGCACCGTTTGAATACTACTTTCTTGATGATAACATTCAGCGGCAGTATCTTGCCGAGGAACGCTGGGCGGAGGTGATTCGCGCCTCGACCACCATAGCGTTAGCTATTGCTGGCATGGGACTCTTCGCCCTGGCGGCGCTCATGGTGCGCAAAAGAAGGAAAGAGATCGGGATTCGAAAAGTAGTGGGGGCAACTGTTTCGCGGCTGCTATTGCTACTCACGACGGATTTTCTCACGCTCGTCGGCATCGCGTTTTTGCTGGCGGCGCCGCTCGCTCATTTCGCCATGTCCAAATGGCTACAAGCATTCGCCTATCGTGTAGATGTGGGAGTGACGACCTTTCTATTTGTCGGAGGCTTGACATTTGTCATCGTCGTCGTCACGGTGGGCGCACAGGCGCTCCGCGCCGCGCTCGCGAATCCGGTCGAAGCTTTGAGATACGAATGAACGTAAATCGGAAATCGTAAACCGGAAGCGCTTGTTCGAAATTCGTTATCCGATTTCCGAGCTGACGCTATGCGCTATGCTCTCTGCGCTATCCATCAAAGTATGAAAGGATAAGACCCGATGTCCATACTCAGAAACTACTTCATGATCGCCATCCGCAATTTGCTCCGGCAAAAAACCTACACCGCCATCAACATCGCCGGGCTCGCCATCGGCATGAGCTGCTGTCTCATCATTCTCATGATTGTTTGGGACGAGCTTTCCTACGATCGTTTCCACGAAAACGCCGATCGCCTTTACCGCATCACCCTCGATGCCCATATGCAGGACCGGGAATTCATCACGGCCCGCAGTAGTGGTCCCGTGGCAGCGAGTCTGCGCGAAACGCTGCCGGAGGTGGAGGCTGCAACGCACCTTCGTTCGCGCGGCGGCACGCCCACCGGTGACTGCGCTGTCCGCTATGGCGACAAAGCCTTCAATGAGTTTTTGCTCTACTTCGCCGACTCCTCGTTTTTCAAAGTCTTCAAATGCGAGGCATTGGAAGGCGATGCCCGCACTTTTCTGACGCAACCGAATACCATCGTCATCACCGACGCCATCGCGCGCAAATATTTCGGCGATGAACCAGCGCTCGGCAAGACACTGGAGGTGGACGGCCGATCGCAGTTCATGGTCTGCGGCGTGGTGAAGGAATTCCCACGGCAGTCTCACTGGCGTTTCACCCTGCTGGCATCATTAGCTGGCCGCACCCCACCTGACGAAGACAACTGGCTCAATAGCAGTTGGTACACTTATGTGCTGCTTAAAAAAGGCGCTTCGCGAGAACAGGCGGAGTCCACATTTCGAGTGGTGGTCGAGAAGCATGTTCGTCCAGCCGTGGAGGAAGTTTTGGGCGGCGACTGGGAGGAAATGAAGGCCATGGGGATGTACTACCGATTTCGTTTCCAGCCGATAACCGATATCCATTTGCACTCGCGTCTCGACGAGGAGGCCTTTCCGCCAGGCAACGCCGCAACTGTGTACGCTCTGATTATGATCGCGGT
>DASWHH010000133.1:0-2552 GCA_036398295.1 bacterium | reverse complement strand
ACCGGAGGCCCCGCCGCCGGCCGATCTGCACCGCGGTGCCGAAGTCTTATGGAAGAAACAGAACACCACCGGCACGGTGGTCTCCGAAAATGACGAAAACGGAAAAGTGCTCATTCAGGTTAAGCAGCTTAAATTCTGGGTGCCGGTAGAGGAGCTGGCCGCTGCGCCGAAATCACGACCGGAAAAGAGGCTCGCTGGTTCGGTATCCGTTCAGGCCGAGACGAAAAGCGGCGTCCTTCCGGAAATCAATTTGCTGGGACAGACGCTCGAAGAGGCTGTCTCAAAGGTCGACAAATTTTTGGATGACGCCCTGTTGGCCGGCTGGAGCCAGGTGCGCATCATTCATGGTAAGGGCACGGGCGTCCTGCGTAAAGGAATCGCGGACTTTTTAGACAAGCACCCACGGGTCAAAAGCAAAAAAATCGGCGCCTGGAACGAAGGCGATCTCGGCGTGACGGTTGTGGAGTTAGACTGAATGACATTCGGATCAATTTTAACTTTTGCAGTCTGCATTTTGCAGTTTTCATTGAATCTAAATTTAAGCATAATGCAAAATTCAAATTGCAGAATCCAAAGTGCAAAATAGGCCGCTGTCCCCATAAGGGAATTCGTAGGATGATTCCTGGCTTGGCGTGACGAAGGTAAATTTGAAACAGGGTAAAGCGATTGAATACGGGTGCGTTTTTGGAAACGGCCATCGCTGCTGCACGCTTGAGCGGAAAGCTGTTGGTCGATAGTCTGACAGGCGAGCACCGCAAACAGGTCGAGCGCAAGCAGCAATTCGATTTCGTCACTGAAGTTGATCGCCGATCGGAAAAAGCCATCATGGAGTTTATCCGCAAGCGCCATCCGGAGCACGGCCTGCTTGCCGAAGAGTCCGGTGGCGCCGGCGACCAGCGCGACTTTGTGTGGATCATCGATCCGCTGGATGGCACCAAGAATTACATCCACGGGTTTCCGATGTTCGCGGTCTCCATCGCGCTCCGCCATCGCGGCGATTTGCTGGTGGGGGTGGTTCTGGATCCGCTGCGCGACGAAATGTTTTATGCCCAACGCCAGGGTGGTGCTTTTTTAAATGGCAACCCCATCCACGTTTCGCCAACTAACGATATTTCCCGCTGTCTGATTGGCACCGGCTTTCCCTTTCGTGCCAAGCACTTGAACGAGCCCTACTTCGAAGCATTCATTGAACTTTTCAATCAGGTTAGCGACTTTCGCCGCGCCGGCGCCGCGGCGCTGGACCTGGCCTACGTCGCCGGCGGCCGCCTCGACGGATTTTGGGAGGTGACTCTTAATTCCTGGGATATTGCTGCCGGTGCGCTGCTGATCGCCGAAGCCGGCGGCCTCGTCACCGACATCTGGGGCGGCACAACCCACCTGCAGTGCGGGCATGTTGTGGCCAGCAACGGATTGATTCATGAAACCCTCACCGCGATCGTCGGGGAGAAATTCAAAGCGCTGCAGCATTAAATCCATCCTTTCATGCCGCTTGAAATCGCAATGGGTTCCCATCTGCTACGCCTGAATAATTCACAATCGCTGCGGGCAAAGTGCATAGCGTAAGAGCTTATACTCTATGCGCTATGCTCTATGTGCTTTGCTCAATGCGCTTTGCTCTTCGCGCTTAATGCCGATTCTTCAAATCCAGGATGTCCATTTCCCACCTCATTTCAAAAATTCTCTTACGACACTCAACTTTTGACAGCAGTCGCCGATTTATTCAATAAGTGATATTTTAAGCCGAGCGGTGGAAAGTTGAATTTCAAATGTTGATTACACGATTGACATCCGAACAAATCAGAGCGATTCGAAAGGAATTGAGATTGACCCAGGAGGAATTGGCCCACGAGCTCGGCATCGCCGTTTCCACCCTCAATCGCTGGGAAAATGGCAAATGCCAGCCGGGCAAAATGGCGTGCAAATTTCTTTTGAAGATCAAGACTGAATTAAAGCCGGTAATGAGATAGATTTGCTCAACCACATTGAAAACAGGAGTCACAATATGTACGACGAAGTTGTAGTTTACGTCGATCCCGACCTCGAAGAGCTGATCCCGATGTTCATTGAGAATCGTTACACAGATATCGACGAAATTAATCGTCTTATCACGATCGGCAATTTTTCGGAGGTACAACGCCTCGGCCACAGCATGAAGGGCAGCGGCGGAGGCTACGGTTTCGATGAAATCACCAACATTGGCAGTGAGATGGAGCTGGCCGCCAAACGCGGCGACCGGATAGAGCTTGAACGACTCAACGAACGCCTCACCAGCTATCTCTCTGCGGTTAAAATTGTTTACGATGATATCAAATAAAAACAGAGCTATAACTATGCGCATAAAGAAACAACGACGCGACAATGTGCTGATATTAACCCTCCTGGAAAGCCGGCTGGACGCCAACAACGCCCCCCATTTCAAGAGTGAGATTCAGCACCTCGTGAACAGCGACATTCGCGGGCTGGTTATCAACATCGCGAATTTAGAATTCATCGATAGCACCGGATTGGGTGCGATTGTGAAGGGATTAAAGCTGATGGATCGGCGAGCAGCG
>DASWHH010000132.1:0-5553 GCA_036398295.1 bacterium | reverse complement strand
GTCAGGCGCTCGTCAAGGGCGAGATGTTTCACTGCTTCACCCACGAATTCAACTACGTGATTCAGCACCTCATCTTTGTTGAAAAATCCACACAGGGTGATGATGACGTCTTTGCCGGTGACGCCCGGTTTGAGCTTGCCGGTGAATTCTACTTTCGCGACCGGCGGCACTTGCCACCAGGTACGACCCGTGGCCCAGATGGCCGCGGCATCCGTTCGCACGATGGGCGTGCCAAGACAGCCGATGCCGCCGTACATGTTGGAGTGGCTGTCCGACGCCACCGCCAGCGTTCCCGGCCAGGCGTAGCCTTCTTCCACCATCACCTGGTGGCCGATGCCCCGTCCCGCCGGATAAAAATCTACACCGTGCTCGCGGGCAAACGCCTCGATGCCGGCATATTTCTGCAAATTCTTCTCAGTCTTATTTTGGATGTCGTGGTCAATGCAAAATACCAGCTGCCGGGGATTGGCAACTTTGGTCGCGCCTGCCTGCGCCTGTCCGCACAGGCGGGCAGGCAGGCCGATGCTTTTGAATTTGGGAATGACCGCGCCGGTGTTGTCGTGGGTCATGCAATACGCCGGGCGAATAGAGATGTAATCGCCGGCGTGGACTTCCTGTCCGGGGTCGAGGCCCACGGCGTAGCGCTGGGCGATTTTTTCGATCAGGGTTTGGGGCATGGGTTACCTCCAATCAACGAATAGTTTCAAACTAGAGCTTGATCAATACGCTTGACCTGGATGAGGCTTGCTGCAAATGACAAAGCGGCTAGAAATCCGGTCGGAAAATCCAAAAAGATTAGCATGTCATTCCTGCGTATGCAGGAATCTCCCGGGTTCCCGCACAAAAGCAGGGGATTCCGGCACAAGGCCGGAATGACAGGCCATTTTCCGACCGGATTTCTAGAATATCTTCCTTTTCGAGATTCATAATCAGTCAGAATATCATCTATGGTCATACCCGAACTGAGCAGTTGGAGAATCATTTTCACGGGATAACGCAGTCCGCGAATCGTGGGTTTCCCGTGGCAGATATCAGGATCCATTGTGATGCGTTCAATATGGTTCATACAATTTATCTTAGTTATCTTATTATAATTAAAGATTCCAGTTATGCTTCAAAATGAGGTTTCGCAATTCACGTTCAAGAGTAGAAAAGGCTGGGAGACTTCGGAGTGGTGAAAAATCGCTAATAAAATTTGAGGCACGGTAGGCATGGTGATAAATCGGAAATCGTTTTAGCCTATGTCCATGTAAACCGCTTGACTCTCGAACTAATTTGAATAGAATTTCTTTGGGATCCGCGATCGATTCTATTTGCTTGAGTCTCGGCAATCGAATTGGGTTTCGACCATGACGATTACCAGCAGCTTGTCTAATAGCCTGTTCATCAAACAGGAGCCAGGCTTCAGTCATTCTTACGGGAATAACACAAATATGAGGGGGCGGTATGAATTTGGCTATTAAGTCTTGAATTGCATTGTTGATTTCTGCCACTCGTCTTTCTCTGGTCTCCCGCTCTGCGTCTCTATGTACAAACAGCAATTCACAAGGATACAACTCGACGCTATTTCTGATTTTCTCCTTCAAAGTTTTGGGTGGAACTCTTAGTCTTCCTAAGTCCGCACGATTGCTCTGAATCGCATATTTGATCCCATTTTGAATGAGCAACCAATCTAAGATAGGGAGCAACGCTGTATCTGAACTGCCATCGGATATTAATGTATATCTCAGTTCAGTCACTTGATTTAAGCTCAGCTATGAAACTCATCTGGCTTAAATCTTGTCTATCCACCACTCTGCGCGATTTTTTTTGTTGTTCTTCTTGCGTCAATGTGTAAGTCGGATATACCGGGTTCAAATAGGAAAGTAGCTTACCTCGAGAGACGGGATGAATATCGTCAGCCTCAGCTCGCCAAGTGTCGGGAAGCCAACTGAAGTGAACGCCTTTGACACGTTGTCCATCTTTCAGGAGTTGCTTTGACTCCGCGACTAATAAACTGTCATCGGGAACCTGACTGACAACTACCGGAGAGTGTGTGTTGACAATTACCTGACGCAAGGGATTGTCAGGCCCGACCGGGTTTTCAACGTTACATGCTATGTCCTGAAGAAGTCGTAAGATTGCAGGAATACGATCAGGATGTATTCCGTTTTCAGGCTCTTCCATGCAGATTACTCCACCAGCTGTCGGATCTATATCCAGCACAGCAAGAGCGAGAAAGCGAAGCGTGCCATCCGATAGTGATCGTCCCGGGTAGGTCGTGCCGTCTCTTTCTCGAATTTGAAGTATAAGGATTTGTCTTTTTTCGTCACGGTCAACAGTAAGTTCATACACATCATCGATCAATTCCGACAAACGACTCGCAACTTGATCATAAACCCACGAAGCCCCTAAGCCAGAATTCTGACCATTGGTTTTCTCAAAGTTTCTTGCCAGATAGTACAACGTTGCAGGTAAATGGGAGCCATCAGCCTGCAAACCTGGCGGAGTAGTAAAGTTATCTGGTTGTCTTAGTGCGCTTGGCTCTAATTGAAGCAATCGCCAGGACTGCATTTCGCGACGAGCCAATAACGCCGTTGGGCTTTCGACTGCATTCACCGTTGATAGGACAGTCCGAGGGAGATTTCTGGCCAAAAACGACTTTGGGCGGCCGCCTTTACCATCTTGACTCAATACTATAATCCTGTCGTTATTCTCAGAAGTCGAAATGAACGGAGCAGTCCTCCTTCCCTTGAGGACGGAATTTCGCCAGGCGCTTGCGCTGTGTGGGAATCTCAGTCTTTTTGCTGCTTCACCACGTTTAATGTGTTCTAATTCCTCCGTAACAAGTTCCAAAGCCGCCGGCAAAATAGGATCACTTCTGTAGCCTATTTCGATTTTATATCTAAGAAAAGTTATGGTGGCTTCGGCTGGCTGTCCGAGATCATCGACACCCGCTTGAGGTATGATCATTTCCACTTCAAAGGACATTTTTTCATCATATTGATTTCCAACTCGATGAAACAAATCGCGTACATCAGCTGTTTTACCCTCCTCGGCTCGAATTGATAGAGCTGCATTTAGGAGAGTATCATTGGACAAATAACTCAGAAATCGGATTGCATCGAAAAGGTTTGATTTTCCTACTGCATTTGGTCCTGCGATACAAGTGAAGGGACCAAATTTGATGTTAACATCGACCAAGTTTTTGAATCCAGATATTTTGAGTCTTGTAATCATAGGATCGAGACGCTATATGATTTTGCGGTTTGTTTAAGGTAATCTTTTCTAAGTCAAAATCAAAATGATTCAAGTGCAACAACGAACTTAATTCAGTCACCGAGCGGCTTCGCAAAGTACTTCGCAGTGAATTTTTCACCATGGCTCTTCGATCTTTTTAGCCGCCTTGACCATTAATGGCTCAACCGCGGCAAATTCTTCAGCCAACTCTTCGGGTGAATAGTTTATGTAGGCTATTCCGCGCGCGCTTAACAAATCTAAGAAATCAACTCGCGAGATGTTTAACAGGTGCGCCGCCTTACCCGAAGAGATGTGGCCTTCGGTAAACAAGGATAATACCAGCCATTCCTTCACACGGCGCTGTATCTCGTTTTGATCCAACCCGAATTGCAGTAATGACGACGGTACCTTGACTTCGACGGTTTGTTCTGAGATCTTCTTGCTTGCTATATCTGTTCCTTTGGCTTGAGTCTAATCTTCCCACCGCCTGGATTCCCGACAAAAGCACTCGGGAATGACAAACTCCCGGCACCGTTCAGGCGCCATGCTCTTAGCTCTTTGCCCTATGCTCTATGCGCTCTGCGCTACCCCACGAATTGCCTCGCAAAATACTTCACGGTCAATTTGTCCTCGCTATCAAGTCTATTCACTTTTTTTCATTTAACATATATACCGGAATATTTTTCTCCCGCCTATCGCGATTCGACTTTGGATTCCCAACAAAAGCACTCGGGAATTACAAACTCCCGGCCACCGTTCAGGCGCCATGCTCTTAGCTCTTTGCCCTATGCTCTATGCGCTCTGCGCTACCCCACGAACTGCCTCGCAAAATACTTCGCCGTCAATTTCTCGCCGGTGGCTTTTTCGATCATGTCGTTCCAAAAGTACTGGTTGGCTGGCACGAAGACTTTGTCGATCAAATACTGACCCACCGCTTTTTGGTTGGCGAAGCTCTGGTCTTTCACGTCGTCGGTTTTCAAAACATTTTTATTGATGTAATGAAACAACTGCGATGCCAGCAATTCGCCCATCAGATAATTGTGGTAATACGCCGGGTAGAGCGCCACGTGAATTTTCGAAGCCCAGTCCGGCGCGTTGCGATCCGGCGGACGCTTCACCATTTGATACTTCTCCACCAAATCCCACCAAAGCGCATTCAAATCCTGATCGGGATTTTCGTACATCGCCTTTTCGAAGCGGTACATCACCTGCGCCCAGCGGCTGAACACCAATTGCTCCAGCCGCTGGGTTTTGAAACTGTTGGCGGCAATCTGCTGTTTCTCAGCTTCGGAAATGCCGGCCATATCTTTGAGCCACGCGGGACTGGAAGCGAAGCGCCCGAACAGCATGGCGATGGCCTCGGTGGTGAGGGTATGCGCCGGTTCGCGCAGCACCCATGGCGTGGCGCGGTCGTGAAATTTAAAGTATACCGCGTGGCCGTATTCGTGGAGCATCGTGTTCATCCAATTGTAATTGGGTTTGACGTTGCACACCACGCGCACGTCGCCCTCTTTGTCGATGTCGGTGCAGTAGGCGTGCTGGTACTTGCCCTCTTTTTCATAGAGGTCGCTCCTGGCGATCACGTCATCGATGGGCAAACCGAGGCTCGCATAGTACGTTTGGGTGAGGGCGACGACATCCTCATCCTGGTAGTACTTGTCGAGATCGACTTCGTAGACTTTCGGCGCTTCCTGAAAGAAGCGATTCTGATAATGCCAGGGCATGAGCTGGTCTTTGGGCAGCCCATAGCGCGCGGAGAGAGACGAATCCACCTCCGCTTTCACGCTGGCGAAACTATCGCGGGTGAGATTGTCCAACTCATCAAACAGCTTTTCGATTTCCGCCGGATCCTGCTCGCCCAGGCTCAACTGCATGGCGTGGAAATTCGGAAAGCCCAACTCTTTGGCGGCGTCGTTGCGCATGTGCACCAATTTCAGAACATCAGCGGCGACCGCACCGCCAACCTCTTTGCTGGCCGTCCACACTTTCTGCAATTGCTGCGAATCGGTTGATTGCTTCAAGGTTTCTTCGATTTCATTGTCGGTCATTTTCTTGCCTGCCTGCCCGCCTGTGCGGACAGGCGCAGGCAGGCCATCGACCTCGCCACGGAAAGTGGAAAATTTCTTTTCGATTTCCTTCGACAGTTTAATGATCTCTTCGAGCTTCTTTTCATCGATCTGATTGCCGAGGTAGTCGTTGTAAAGCACGTCGAGCTGGCGCTTCAACAGCGGGTCGGTGACATAGTTTGATTCCTTGAAGCGCTTGAGCTTAGCAAAGTCGTCTTTGTTGGCGTGGACTTTACTAAGCTGAATTTCGAGGTCGGCGCTCTTTTGG
>DASWHH010000131.1:0-8793 GCA_036398295.1 bacterium | reverse complement strand
ACGATCTACCAAATGACCTATTTGGTCAAGCCGAAAAGCAGCAGCGAGAGAGTATCATGAGAGAGTCAATCGACGAGGTGGCTACAGCACTCCAAACTCTTGGTAAACCCAATCCGTGGTCGCCAGATATCAAAGCCAGTGATGATTTCCTCACCCCCCTGTTTAGCAAGTATTTTGAAAAGTTGAAATTGCCTAACGTGATGCCAAAAACCAACTACCACATTCTTGCAAAGTTGGTTTCGAAAGAGAAGATCGTCTCTGAAGTCACCGAAAAGCTTGACGCCATCGCAAATGTAGCGTCGAAAGCAAAATCGAAAGTATAGTGATCAAAGAATGCTTGACATTTTCTCGAAAGCTGACTATTATTAGTCGACCATTTAACCCATTTCATCAGAGCAGAGGAGGAGGGAACGTTGGCGACTTCGCGTAAAAACGAGTGGGCCTTGATTTTAGGAGCTTCCAGCGGCTTCGGCGGCGCCACCGCCGTGGAATTGGCCCGACATGGCTTTCACATCTTCGGCGTGCATCTCGATCGCAAAGCGACCCTGCCCAACGCCGAAAAAATCATGAACGACATAAAAGCTCTCGGACGCCAGGCTGTGTTCTTCAACATCAACGCTTCCGATCCTGAGGCGCGACAGCAAGCGCTGCAAACCATGCAGGACGAAGTGAAAAAAAGCGGCCCGGATTCTCAGATTCGCGTCTTGCTCCATTCTCTGGCGTTTGGAACGCTGCGACGTTTCGCTCCGGACGATGTGAAGGAAGCCGTGACCAAAGCGCAAATGGACATGACCATTGAAGTCATGGCCAACAGTCTGGTCTATTGGCTTCAAGAACTCGTGGCGCGTAAGTTGATGCGAGAAGGCGGCCGCGTTTACGCCATGACCAGCTCAGGTGGACACCGGGTGTGGCCAACCTATGGCCCGGTCTCGGGGGCGAAAGCGGCGCTGGAGTCCCATTGCCGGCAACTGGCAATGGAGTTGGCCCCCAAAAAGATTACCGTCAATGCAATTCAGGCGGGCGTCACCGATACACCGGCCCTGCGAAAGATTCCCGGCAACGAAGCCATGGTTGAGCACGCCAAATCCGTCAATCCCATGGGAAGGTTAACGACTACCGAGGACGTCGCCAAAGCCATCGCTCTCCTGTCACACGAAGAGAACTACTGGATGACCGGCAATGTCATTCGTGTCGATGGCGGCGAAGATATCGTTGGGTGATGTTGTTATGGATTGAAATCATGATCAGGCCATCCGGATTCGAGGATGGCCTTTTGTTTTTGTGCAGCTCGGGTCGATGAAGATCTATTTCAATTTAAGGAAATCCGGGCCGCCGCGGGATCGCCCGCGCGGGGTTTTCAAACGTTCGCCTCAGGAACTGATTAACACCACGAACGGTTTGTCGTAAGCATAAAGTAAGGTCAAATACTTGCCTCTTAAAATGAGCGCCTCCCAGACTCCGAAACTCGATCTCGAGCGCCGGGTCTTTCACTTGCAAACATTGTATGAGGTGACCACGGCTCTCAACCATTGTCGCGAGTGCGCGGAGATTTACCGTGAGGTGTTATCCATTCTCACGGGCACTTTTGGCGTCGAATATGCCCTGGCGCTGGCGGCAACGAACCAGGATAGCTGGCGCGTGGTCGCGCAGCGCGGGTTTGAAAGCAATCGCTCCAGTGAGCTCGAACGTAGACTGTCCGTGCTGCAATTCGACGGCAAACAACCGCTGGAACGAAAGGTCATCTTGCAGGATGTGCTGAAAAAGCTCGGCAAGAAAGATTTGTCGGGCGAGACCGTGATGTGGACCGAGTTTGTCAGTCGCGACAAGTTCTTAGGTGCGATTTTTTTGGGAACCAAGTTGTCCGGTGATCCCTACACCGAAGCCGATTATGAATTGCTTGACGCCGTCACCAGTCATGCCACCACCGCTCTCGAAAACTTGCGGTTATACGAAGAGCTGAAGGCTGCGCAGGAGAGGCTGCAGCTTGAAAACATCGCGCTGCGCGAGGAAGTGCAAAAGGATTACGAAGAAGGCCGCATCATCGGGCAACACGATAGCATGCGAAAAATATTGCAGCAAATTCGTAATGTTGCCAAGAGTCCCACCAACGTGATGATCTACGGCGAAACCGGCACAGGCAAGGAGTTGGTTGCCAAAACCATTCACTATCTCAGTCCCCGCAAAGATGCGCCGTTCGTGGCGGTGAACAGCACTGCCATTCCTGAGAACCTGGTAGAGTCAGAGTTTTTTGGCATTGAGTCTGGTGTGGCGACGGGTGTTAAGAAACACATGGGTTATTTCGAACAAGCCGAAGGCGGCACCATGTTCATCGACGAGATCGGCGACATGCCGCTCAGCTCGCAGGCCAAAATTTTGCGCGTGCTACAGGA
The DNA here is from genome assembly GCA_036398295.1 of bacterium. Taxonomy (GTDB): domain Bacteria; phylum Zhuqueibacterota; class Zhuqueibacteria; order Oceanimicrobiales; family Oceanimicrobiaceae; genus DASWHH01. The sequence continues at coordinate 6,403 of DASWHH010000131.1, read as the reverse complement.
GCGCAGCTTTCGCCGCGTCGGTGGAACAAAAGAGATTTCGGTGGATGTTAGAATTATTGTCGCCACCAACAAGAATCTCGAACAAGAACTTCGCAGCGGTAACTTCCGCGAGGATTTGTACTTTCGTCTGAGTGTTCTGGAACTACGGCTGCCGCCGCTACGAACTCGTCGGGATGACATCCCGTTGCTGGTCAATCATTTCATCAAGAAGTATGAAGACAGGCTGAATGTTAAAATTAAGGGAATTTCTACCCGGACAATGAAACAGCTGATGGAGTTTGATTGGCCGGGCAACATTCGCGAATTGGAGAATGAAATCGAGCGGGTCATCACCCTTAGCGGCGATGGGGCCCTGATTCAACCGGAGGATTTGTCTCACAAGATTTCGGGAACTTCCCAAAGTTCAACGCTGCCTAATTCTGCCATCTCAGGTACCCTGCGCGAGGCGGTGGACACCCTGGAGCGCCATCTCATTGGCGAAGCGTTGGAAAAATTCCATTGGAATAAATCGAAGGTCGCCAACAAGTTGGGACTCAGTCGTCTGGGATTGCAGAAGAAAATCGATCGGCTGGGAATTCAACCGATGACGCGTGCCCACGAAAATTAAATCGCCCGACCAGGTTTATGAGCTTTCGAGTCAAATTAATCTTAGTTGCGGTCTCGGTCTTGATGTTGACGGTTGCGGTTGCCGGTTTCATCGGCTACCGGGAGTCAAAGTGGAAGATCAAAGCTCTGGCCAGGGAGTTGCTGGTGGCCAAAACCGATCAGGCGTTTGCTCTTTGCGAACGCCACTATAAAAACGAGTTGCAACCGTCAGAAGAATTGCAGCAGGAAATAGCGGCCATCAAGATCGCCACTAATGGCTACATCTCGGTTTTGGATAATCACGATGGCCCCGGCAAAGGGATGCTCCTGGTTCATCCCTCGGCGGTAGGAAAGATTTTGTATAATGATAGATTCCCGCACATTAAAGCAATTCACGATGAGATCGATAGCCATGGCAAAATCCACGGCTACATGAATTTCACCGAATACCGTCAGCGCACCAACGCCCGCGGTCTCCAGGGCGAGCTGAAAGTGGGATACTATAAGTACTTTGCTCCCTGGGACTGGGTGATTTTAGGGACGGGATACGAGAAGGATGTTTTCTCCAGCCGCGATGCGCTGCGAACCACGTTGATACAGGTTTTCTTGTCGGTTTTGTTCAGCGGCATCCTTGTAGTATTTTTCATCATTCGCCAAATGTTTAAACCCATTCAGCGGCTGACTGAGAGCACCCGTGAAGTGGCCAACGGCAACTGGGACATCTCGATTGATTACAAGGGGCGCGATGAAATTGGCACACTGGCACAGTCATTCAACAACATGGTGAAGTCACTACGGGAGAACGCTCGCATCTGGCACGAGTTTAACGTTGCGCGCGAGATGCAGGCGCGCATGCTGCCCAAATCGTTTCCGAAACTCCTGGGTTTTCAAATTGACGCCCGTTCGATGCCGGCCCAGGAAGTTGGCGGCGACTTTTACGATTTTTTAGAGTTGGATGACAATCGACTTGGAATCGTGGTGGGCGATGTTTCCGGTCACGGGGTTTCTGCCGCCATGGTGATGACCGCCGCCATGAGCGCCATGCGTTTTGCCGCCGAGGAAAGGCAAAATACCGCGGAGGTTTTGAACATCGTCAATGCGCGCCTCAACAAAGATATCCAGAATCACATGTTCGTGGCGCTGTTTTACGGCATCATCGCTGTCAAGGAACGCCGGCTGCATTACACCAATGCCGGGCAGACCATGCCCTATGTCTGGCGAAACGGCAAAATCATGTTTCTCCCGCAAGCTCAGAACAGCGATCGCTTTCCGTTGGGAATTGTCAAAGCCACCGTTTATGAGGAGCTCACGTTCGACCTGCAGCCCGGCGACATCCTGGTTTTTTATACTGACGGTATCGTCGATGAAATGAACGGCCACTATGAGTCTTTTGGCTTCGAGCGTTTGTGCGCTTCGATTGATAAACACGCGGCCCTTGCCACCGGTGAGATGGCGGATCAAATTGTGGGCGAATTGAAGGAATATGCCGGGAACTCCAACTTCAATGACGATGTCACGCTGGTCATAATCAAAGTCGATTGAGAACACGATGCCGGTAAAAGAGAAGGCAATTGAACTTGCTATTCCATCACTGTTGGGATACGAAAAGGTGGCGATGGATGCCGCCGCGGCGGTAGCACAGATCATGGGTTTTCACAAAAGCCGAATCGAAGATTTGAGGACCGCAGTTTCGGAAGCCTGCATCAACGCCATCGAGCATGGTAATCGTTTGAAGAAAGACACTACCGTGCTCATTACACTGCGGATCAGTAAGAAGAGTCTGGAAGTCAACATTAAGGATGAAGGCAAGGGGATTGGCAGGAAAATAAGGATCCCGAAAATCGAAAAGCAGATCGCCGGCGATGATGATCCCCGCGGCTGGGGGATTTTTCTTATCAAGAATTTGGTGGATGAATTAGAATTCAAGAATCTACCCAATGAGGGCAGTGTCACCCGCATGGTGATTCATGTCAACCGGTGAGGAGAAGACCGTTAAGCCATTGCTTTTTGGCGTCACGGGTGGCATCGGCTGCGGTAAAAGTGCTGTCTGCCAATTTCTCCATGAGCAGGGTGTTGCCATCATCGCCGCGGATCCGCTGGCTAAAGACCTTACCCGTCGTCATCCCGAAATCAGGCAAGCCCTGAGCAACGAATTTGGCGCGGATGTCTATTTTGGGGATGGGGTACTCAACGTAGAAAAATTGGCCCAGTTGGTGTTCACCGATGCCGCCGCCAGAGCGCGCGTCAATCAGATTGTTCACCCCCATGTCTTTCGAGAAATCCAGAATCAGGTGCAGCACCTTTCGGCGCAAGCAAAACTGATTGGTGTCGAGGCGGCTTTGATTTTTGAATCACATATGGACAAAATTCTGAACGCCGTTGTCGTGGTGAGCGCCCCTCTCGAAAAGCGAATCGCATGGATCCGGAAACGCAATCGCCTCTCTCGTGAAGAAATCCTCAAACGCATCCAGTCCCAGATGCCCCTCTCGGAACAGGTTCAACGTGCTCACTACGTGATTGAAAACGACGGTTCTCTGCGTGATTTGGCTGATAAAGTCGATAGCTTGTATCGCTGGTTGCTTGAGCGTTTGAGCAAGTCTTAAAGCCACTCCTCCGAACATTAGATCATAACGCGCAAATTTCTCGAACGGCAAAGTGGGTTAGAATCTTCAAATTGAAAACCAAGCCTGCCCTCAAAGTACTCGTTTTCTACTCATGCGGTCTATTTGCCGCAAGACTTTTTGACCCGCCTCTAACCATAATTCTCATTGTGAGTGTTGTTTTGACGGTCTTTGCGTTCATAGCTTGGTATACTGATCACGGCGCAACGGTTTTACAGACGGCTAGTTTAGGAATGTCACTGGCCTGTGTGGGACTTGTCCGCTACGAATTGGCGACCGGCTATTTTCCCCCAGATCACATTTCCAATTTTACCAATCAGGAAGGTATCGTGGCGGTTCGTGGAACCGTGATCCGCTATCCGGACAGGCGCGTCGGGAAACTTAACCTGACACTGGCGACCGAGCAGATATACACCGACCAAAGGGTCCAGCCCACGCATGGCAACATTTTACTTAGCCTGATCGAATTGGACACCTCATTCCAGTACGGCGATGAACTCGTGGTGCGCGGAAAACTCCGAAAGGCACGCGACCGCCGCAACCCCGGCGAGTTCAACTACCGTGAATATCTGCTGGCCAAAAACATTCATGGCATTATGACGATCAATAATACTTACCAAATCAAAAAAATTTCTAACAATAACGGCAGCTGGTTTTTGCAAGACCTGGTACATCCGGTCAAAAGTTACCTGGAGAAGTTCATTCACTCAAGGTTGCCTCCAGCGGAAGCCGCCTTGCTCTCCGGACTCATTATTGGGGAACGCGGACAGATCCCAAGCGAACTGAACCAGGCTTTTTCCAAACTCGGTGTTATCCACATTTTGTCGGTTTCCGGATCGCACGTTGGATTTGTCATGCTGATTTGTATAGGGATGATTGGTTTCTTGAGAGTGCCGCACAGGTTGAGAGTCGCACTCACCATTTCGGCGCTGTTTTTCTACGCTCACGTGGCCAACCTTGAACCGCCGGTAGTACGGGCATCGCTTATGGGCGGATTGTTTCTCATTGGTACTCTCTTTGAAAGAAAAACCGATGTCTACAACACCCTCGCCCTGGCCGCCCTATTTATTCTCATCGTTCAACCGCTTGAGATCTTCCAATCAAGCTTTCAGCTGTCGTTTTCGGCGGTGGCTTCGATTGTTTACTTCTATCCCAAACTGAGGGACAGCACTTCTGTTAAGCGTCTCTATGAACGCGCCAGAGATCGTGCACTCCTGCGTTATTCGATCGACATGATGTTGGTGTCGGCCGCCGCAACCCTGGGCACGCTACCGTTAACAGTTTCTTACTTCAACATGCTACCCAACTACTCCATGCCGGCCAATTTGGTCGTTATTCCCCTTTCATTTTTAGCAATGGCAAATGGGCTGCTGGCGGCGTTGCTGGATTTGCTTTGGCCCGCGCTGGCAGAACTCTACCTGGCAGCAGCCTGGCTTTCTCTGCGCGTGATGATTGACCTGGTGGAATGGGCCAGCGCGCTTCCTTATTCTCAGTTAGAGATTTATACGTTTTCAATTTGGTTGGCGTTGGGATACTTCCTTGCACTCTGGCTGTTGTTTAACTTCAAACTGAGCGCCGCCAGACGCTGGTCGGCGATCTACGTTCTGTGTTTAGCCAATATTTTTGTTTGGCAAGATAGCTGTCAAAATCGCAATGAGCTGACGGTCACGTTTTTGGATGTCGGCCAGGGCGATGCGGCGTTGATCCGTTTTCCGGATGGAAGACATGTATTGATTGATGGCGGACCGCGTGGAAGGAATTCGGACGCCGGAGCGTGGGTGATTGCGCCGTATCTCAAGCGGCAGGGCATTGACGAAATCGCCGCGCTCGTCCTTTCACACGCCGATGCCGATCATCTCGGCGGCTTCCCCTACTTGATGAGGCATTTTAAGGTTCGTGAGGTGTGGGATAATGGCCAAATGAAGGATACCCAACTTTGCCGGGAATATTTGAGCTTGGTTGACAGCTTACAAATAACGCGCCGGGCATTGCGCGCGGGTGAGGTTTTGGACGATTTTTCGCCGGTGAAAATTTTCATTTTGCATCCAACTGAGCGATTTATTCAGGATAATCCATCCCGGCTAAACGACGCGTCGCTGTCTCTAAAAATGAGTTATGGCGACATCGACTTCATTTTTATGGGTGATGTCGAGGAAGCCGGCGAGCAAGCACTTCCGCAATTCGCCTCGTTACTCGAAAGCGAAGTCATGAAGGTGAGTCATCACGGCAGCCGTACCTCCAATAGCGCGCAGATGCTGACCTATATTCGTCCGCAGGTAGCGGTGATCTCGGTCGGCGAGCTGAATAAGTTTGAGCATCCCCACCCGGAGGTGCTAACGCGATTGCATGCTTACAAATCCCGGGTCTTTCGCACCGATCGTGACGCCGCGGTCATTTTTACAGCGGACGGCAAATCGGTAAAATTAGTGAGATGGAAATAACTACGCAACCAACGCGCCAGCAATCCATTTTCGCCGGCATTGCCGGCAACAACAAGGTCGATATTTTCGTATTGTTAACTCATGTAAATCAGAGGTTAACAGTCAGCACTAGTTTTTCAAGACTTTGCTTGACATGCATGAAAAGATTTTGTATATTGACAGCTTAAAATTTGAGGTATGGTTCTGAGCTTCTCTGATCAGAAGCGGTGTTTACGGTAATCTACAGAGATTATATTGTCACATTATCTACCGGAGTGGAGGGAATGTATGGAATTGAATCCTCAAGAAGATTCTCCCTATTCGACCTGCTTACCTGGAGTAAATTCCTCTTCCATCAAAAGAGAATTGTTTGAGAAAGAAGCAGTCACGAAAGCGGTCATCATTGCCGCCGGAAACGGCAGCCGTTTGCAGGGTTATCAGAATCATTGTCCGAAGCCACTTTTGAAAGTTGGTGGTATACCGTTAATACAGCGAGTTATTGTTGCTGCCAAGAAAAACGGTGTGACTGATTTCGTCATTGTTTTGGGGTACCAGGCCGCACGCATTCGCAAGCGCATTAATGCCAAAAAGTTGGGCGTTCGCATCACCTGGGTACGCAATCTCGACTGGCGCAAACCCAATGGGGTTTCGCTGCTAAAGGCAGAAAAATATGTCAACGGCCGTTTTTTTCTGTTCATGGCCGATCATGTTTTCGATCCAAAGATTTTGAAGAAACTAGAAAGCGTGTCTTTAGCAAAGGACAGTGGATTGTTGTGT